>JBMYOA010000018.1:0-17594 GCA_049598825.1 Opitutales bacterium
ATGACCGGTGGAATGAGTTGGTTGATCGTTCTCGGTCTTTTTATGGGAGTGAGTTACATTGCTAACAAATTGGCGATCTCGGGAGGTTCTGAGCAGATGCAGTATCTGGGGCTTGGGTTGTTTATTATTGCCGAAGCCTTTGTTTTTTTGCCCCTGCTTTTTATCGCTACCCATTTTGGTGGTGAAGGACTTATACCTACTGCCGGTTTAATGACTTTGCTATTAGTCGGAGGCATCACCGCCACTGTATTTATTACCAAGAAAGATTTTTCCTTTATGGGCGGTATTCTTTCGATGGGAGCATTTGTGGCACTGGGCTTTATTGTTTGCAGTATGATTTTTGGTTTTTCCCTGGGATTAATCTTTTCTGCAGTGATGATCCTGTTCGCAGGAGGTTCGGTACTCTATTCAACATCTAATGTTCTTCATCAATATCGGACAGACCAGCATGTGGCCGCTTCCCTCTCGCTCTTTGCTTCGGTAGCTCTTTTATTTTTCTATATCCTCCAGTTCCTGATGAGCTTTGCTGGTGGAGGAGATGATTAATCTAGCCTGGTAGAACCCATGGTTCGGGTTCTCCTTCGATAAACTTTTCACGAAGTCCGCTCAGAGCGGACTTCGCTGTTTTTGGGGACCAGTCTGGGTGGAAAATTTTCGGATTTAAATCAAGTAAAGGGTGTAGCACAAAATCCCGCTCAAGTATGCTTGGGTGTGGTAGCACAAGTTCCTTGTTTTGCATGGAGATGTCATCGTAAAGTAGAAGGTCCAGATCAATGATTCTCGGCCCATTTTCACAGATAACCTTTTTTCCGAGATTTTTTTCTGTTTCCTGTAAGTTTCTAAGTAAAGACAGGGGAGTGAGGTCGGTTGAGATTCTGACCGCAGCATTAAGAAAAGGAGGTTGGTTTGAGAGCCCAAAGGGAGCCGATCGGTAAAGCCTGGAGCAGGAAACCAGTTCAGCATATTTTCGTATGTATGAGAGGCTTTTGTTAAAAGTGGCCAAGGGGTCTCCCAAGTTTGCCCCCAGTCCCAAATAAACATCAGCACTCAACTTCTACTCGAATTTGTCGAAGCCCCAGTTTTTTGACATACCGAGGTTTATCCACGGATAAGCGAACCCGTTGAGCCCCAAATTTCCCCTTTAAATCCTCTGCAAGCAGAGAAGCATACTTCTCAAGGGTTTTACCATCATAGGCTTGTGAGAAATCTCGAGTGTGATCGACAATGTTACGATAATCAATTCCGTCCTCAACTTCATCAGTTTCCGTGATTTTTGAAAAATCGTGTTCAATTTCGACCGATAATAAAAGATCCTGCGGGGCATAGAGTTCCTCTTCGAGGAGACCAATTCTAACCATGACTTCAATGCCTTCTAGTAAAATTTTGCCCATATGTTTTCCTTCTACTTACTTTCAGCATCAGTTGCGAGTTCCTTCGCGACCTGAATGGCTTGCACGGTTTCTGAAACATCGTGAACGCGGATAATTTCAACCCCTTTTGCAACGGCATCTATGGCGGAGGCGATGGAACCCCCCAGTCTTTTTACCGGATCTGGGGCATCACAAAGATGATCAATCCATGATTTTCGGGATGAACCGAGTAAGACTCCCCAGGTCTCATCCATAAAGGCATGAATGTTTCTCATAATTTCGAGATTATGGGTCAGGGTTTTGCCAAACCCAATTCCCGGATCGACCCATAAGCGGGGAAGACCGAGCTCTTTGATTTGTTCTTTTTTTTGATCGAAAAATTCTCTGATTTCAGTAACGGGATTCATGTAGGATGGTTGATCCTGCATCGATTTAGGCTTCCCCTGTGAATGCATGAGGATAAATCCAGCATTATATGTATGGGCGGCCTTTAATAGTTCAGTACTGCCTCCCGAGACATCATTGATCAGATGCGCACCGGCTTCGAGGGCAAGTTGGGCAACTTTGGTTTTGGTGGTATCGATGGAGATAATGAATTGATCGGTGGGTAGTTTTTCGAGAACCGGCAGCACTCTCCTGATTTCCTCCTCTTCGGAAATGAAATCACTCCCCGGTCGGGTACTTTCGCCTCCCAAATCAATAATCTGTGCCCCCTGTTCCGCCATCTCCATAGCTTTTTCAACCGCTGCCGATGGGTCCATAAAATCTCCCCCATCGCTGAAGGAATCTGGGGTAAGATTGAGGATGCCCATGACCGCCGGGTAATGCAGGGAAAGGCGTTGGCCGTTAAAAATATATTCAGGCACTAAGCGGATCGAAGGAGTTCTTCGTAATGGGTGCGGATTTCGGAGAAAATTTCATCACCTTGGGATGACCATCCAAGCTCGGACAGAGTAGTGAGGGGAGCCACCCCGCGCCCTGTTCCACAAAGAATAATTTCATCGAAGGAAGAGATATCCTGATCTTGGGGGATGGCCCGGGTAACCGAAAAACGCTCTTCCAAAAAAGGCATAAGTTTTTGCAGAACAATCCCGTTGAGAACCCACTTTTCGGGAATAATTAATTCATTTCCTTGGGCAAAGATAAGATTGGAGGTGGCCGTTTCGCGGAGGTCATTATCCTTGGGGTCGATGATCACCCAGTCCTCTTTTTCAATTTCCAACTCCCCAAGTGATCCATAGAGATCCTTGTCCTCCGTTGATTTTATGATGGGGTCTTTCCTTCGATAATGGAGAAGCCATCCTTCTACCGGATTACCGTCACTCACGGCCGGGCGAGATGAGAATCCTAGCAAATCTTCAAACAAACAAATTCTGATTAATCCGTGATCCGGACTTGTTTCGGAGGAAAATTGGGCGAGCTTTTGTTCTAAAAGAGAAATATCAGGAATCCATGGCATGGCTTGTCTTTTCGCGGATTCAATAAGTCTATTGAGGTAAGATTCGCAAAAAGGAATTACACGATTATCCAGAACCTTCAGGGTAGAGAAAACTCCGCGTAAACCCCACGGTTCAGGATGTTCGCTAGGTGCGTCATCTTTGTTCCATGCTTTCATGAAGAATGTTCGATAAAATCTGAGTGCCTTGGTTTGATAGAAAGGATTCAGGGTGATACTGCAAGCCAAAGAGTTTCCGTCCTACATCCTCGAAGGAAAGCGGGGTTTCCCGAATTGGATCAGTGGAAGTGATTTTGATGGAGTGGGGAAGGTTTCCCAGGCTATCCGGATCGACCTGTAGAGAGTGATAACGCCCCACACGAATGGGACCTGTGATCTCTCGGTAAGTGACACTTGAAGGATCGGCAAGAATTTCAGTTTCTACTCCATGCAATACTTGACCCTGTCGAATAATCGCAGCTCCTTCCTGTTGCAGAATCATTTGGAATCCCAAACATACACCCAGAATAGGGATTTTTCCTTTTACATTTTCAAGAATGGCTAAGGATTCCGGATAATCTTGAGGGGTTCCGGGACCTGGGGAAAAAACCAGCATCTGGCTTTCCTCCAGATCAGAGTCGGAAAATGATTTCCGGTCGATAATCCTAACTTTATCAAACCGGGCGAGCATATGCTCGAGGTTGCGGGTAAAGGAGTCGCGGTGATCAATCAGTGTGATCATTTGAGCAGGTCGAGGAGGGCCTGTGCCTTGGTATGGTTTTCCTGATACTCATATTCCGGCGTTGAATTTACCACGATGCCACCTCCCGCCTGGGTGTAGCACCGCCCATTCAGGATTAGCATGGCCCGAATAATCAGATTTAAATGGAGGTCACCGTTGTCATGCAAAGTTCCAAAACTCCCCGTATAGGGTCCGCGGAAACAGGGTTCAAGCTGATCGATCCATTCCATCGTTCGAGCTTTGGGGCAACCCGTTATGCTTCCACCCGGAAGCATGGCCCGGATAATTTCTTTTAAAGAAATATTTTCTTTCAGCGTTCCTGAGATGGTGGAAACGAGGTGGTGAAGGTGGGCATAACTTTCCACTTCGCGAAAATTTTGAATCTGTACGGAACCTGGCAGGCAGAGGGCGGAGAGATCATTGCGTTCAAGATCGACCAGCATATTGTGCTCTGCGACCTCCTTGGGATCCTTGAGAAACCGTTCGATCAGCGAGTGTTCGGTGCCCGGATCATCCCGGCGATAGGTGCCACCGATTGGTCTGGTGATCATGCGGTCCGCTTCCTTATGAATAACCACTTCCGGAGAACAACTGACGATCGAAAACTCTTTGGTTTTTAACAAAAAGGCTTCCGGGGCGGGATTACTTTTTTGTAATTTAGTAAAAGCTGAAAGAGGATCGATTTGCGTTGCTGCCTCAAAGCGCTGAGAAATTTTGATCTGATAAGTTTCGCCATCGAGGATTGCTTCCCTTGCCTGATGAAAAATATCTTTGTATTGCTCGAAACTTAAATTGCAGCTGTGTTTCTGGTTGGTGACAGTTGGGGAATCAAGTGAAAGTGGATCCTGGAGTCTTTTTTCAATTTCCTGTTCCCTGTTCGGATCCTTTGATTCGATAACCGTCTGTTCCTGATTGAAATGTACTATGGTCGCTGGACGACCAAACCAGCCAGCAGGTACCGGTAAATCCCGCTTAGCCTTCGTAGGAATGCCGAACTGAAACGCCAAGAGTTCGTAACCAAAAAAACCGACCCATCCGGAAAACGATAACACCCCATCAGCGGGCATTGGTTGAAGTTTGGACCAGATCGAATCGTCGGAAATGGAATGAATCGGAAAGATTTCTTCAAAATCGAGATAGGCAACCAGTTTTTGCGGGCAAGAATCAACTGTTTGGATGGCCAAATTTTCACAACCAAGATTTGCAAGCAGGGCAGGGGAAGTATGCCGGCTCAGCTTGATCATGAAAGGAGGTTTAAAAGTTCAGGGAATTTTTGAATATGGACTTTTTCCTGAGTGTCCGAGCCATAAAGAACTGGATTCCAACCGGATTCCTGAGCTCCAAGATAATCACGGGAATAACTATCACCCAAATGCATGATTTCCTGGGGTGTCACCTCGAGGGTATCTTCCACCGCCTGAAAAATTTCTCTTTGCGGTTTTTCAAATCCCAACTCGGAAGAAATGAAAAGATGTTCAAATAGATGATCAACCTGTAATTCGCGTAAGACGGACCTGAGCCTCGAATCATTATTCGAAAGGACCGCCAGTCGATAATTTTTATCCTTGAGCGTAGTCAGGGTTTGGACGGCCTGATCCGCAAGTTTCCATGGCTCACCCCTGGCAAACAATTCCCAGAGCTCTTCAAATAATTCATCCATTAAATCGCCGGAGTAGGAAGGCTGAAAGGTAAGGTTTACGACTTTTCTCCAGAATTCTTTTTCCTCACCCTGATGTTTATGAGCTATTTTTTGGACCTCGTTAAACGCTTTTCCAAATTGGGTATCCAGATCGGTGTCGTCGACTTGAATCCCTTTTTTTCGGGCGGCTTTTCCGTACACGGCCCCGACTGAAGGCCAGGGCTTAAGCAGGGTGCCCGCTGCATCCACGGTGAGCAGAGAAATTTTTTTCATATATTGGGGATGAAGATTACAGAATTTTAAAATTGGGTGACAGCGAAAGCTTGTGACATCTAAGTAAGCAACCTATGAATGTGACCCGATGATGCGAGTTTTAACAAGTGGGCCAGGATTTGTGTGCGTTTTGGTAATCATGATGTTGTTTGCCTATTGGCAACCTGCCATTGGAGCAAGTGAGGGAAATCTAAATATCAAATACATCTCTGAACTACTTGTGATTATGATCTTTTTATTTCAGGGCTCACGGTTGAAAATTGAGAATTTATCGCTTCTTTTGCAGAGGCCGGTTGGCAGTTTGGTGTTGCAGGCAGGGATTATTTTTCTACCGGTTCTCTGGGTGAAAATTGGTTGGGCTTTGGGCTTGGTTCCGCAAGCTTTGTATGGCCCCCTGTTTTTTTCAGCGATTTTACCCACTACCATTGCAAGTTGTGTGGTTTTTTCGAGGAACGCAGGCGGAAATGCGGATTATGCCTTGGGTCACGCGACATTATCCAATTTACTCGGAATTTTACTGGTACCCTTTTTGTGGTTCGGATCTTTTGCCAACGGGGGAGCTTTTGGATTTCTTTTCCTGAAGATTTTTGCCCTGGTGATGGCTCCCTGTTTTGTGGGTTGGGTTCTGGCTCGTATTTTTCCGGCTCTAAAAGAAATTACAGGCAAGGAGTGGTATGGTCAGGTACCGATGTTATGCATCGCTTTTCTGGTCTATCTTTCGATGTGTGATGGATTATACTCCACTGATAAAGAAATATTTTTGCGTATGCTTATAGAGGTTTTTCCCTTTTGTTTAGCCTTTGTCGTACTTCTTCATTTGTCGGGTTGGGTGTTTTCCACGAGGTGGTCGAAAAATAGGGAGATTCAAGTTTCCCAGTTTTTTTGTTTATCTCAAAAATCATTGGCCATGGGACTGCCAATTGCATCGGTCATATTTTCAGAATCCCAGCAAGAATTGTTTTCGATTACTCTGCCTCTTTTTTGCATTCATTTTTTACAACTGCTGATCGGGACCCTTTTTTTGAAGCCATGCAAGAGCCGGGTCGAGGCAGGGGAGAAAGCGAATTGAAAGATTTGATGTTGATACCTGCTGAATTTTCGATGAAGAACAAAGGGTGATTTGTAAGAATTTTAAAGATAAAGAGAAAATGCGTGCAGCCGGTTGCACCGCAGCCACGATTCTCGATCGTCTTTGCTCCTTTGTCAGGCCCGGCATGAATACCTGGGAGATTGATGAAGAGGGAGGAAGCATGATGCGTGATTTTGGGGTAAAAAGTGCCTGCAAAGGTTACCGTTCGGGAAACCGGATCTTTCCTTCTTACACCTGTCTTTCGGTCAATGATGAAGTGGTGCATGGAATTGGATTGAAAGATCGTGTGCTCAAAGAGGGGGATGTGCTTTCGGTGGATGTCTGTATTCGTGAAAATGGAGTTATTGGAGATAATTGCCGTACGATTCCGGTCGGGCAGGTGAGTCCCGAAATTGATCGCTTACTCAAAGTAACGGAGGAGTCCCTCTATGTTGGACTGAGTATGGCTTTGCACAAGAAACGGGTAGGCGATGTTTCGCAGGCCGTTCAGCAATATGTGGAAAAGGCCGGCTTTGCGGTGATTACGAATTTTGTAGGCCACGGGGTCGGACGCACCTTGCACGAAGAACCTCAGATCCCCAATTTTGGTAAAGCGGGAACGGGACCTCAGTTTCGTAAGGGTATGGCCATATGTATTGAACCGATGGTTAATATGAAAAGCCCGCAGATTCGGATGGCTAAGGATGGATGGACCGCCCTGGCTGTGGACGGCATGCCGTCTGCTCATTTTGAACACACCCTTCTGGTGGATGAGGGGCAGCCTGAGATTTTGACCATCCCGGAAGGTGCCGGGAATGCGGAAGAGTATTTTGAATCTAAGTTGTCCGGGTTGGCGGCCTGAATATTTGGTATGCTTAAAAAGATTGCGGAAAGCGTATTTAGTTTTGATATCGAGTGGATCCCTGATCCGAAGTCTGCGGAAATTCTCCTGAAATCTCCCCCTTCCTCGGGACCCGATGACGAGGCGGCCACATCCTTTGAAGCTCTATGGGCAGATGCCCGAAAAGCCGATGATCCCGAAGACTTCCAACCCTACCTGAAAACAATTCTCTGCCGGATTGTTTCAATTTGCGGAATTCTTCGTGATTGTCCACGGGGCGGAGAGCCGGTTTTGAAATTGGTTTCGCTGCCTACGGATGCATTGGATGAGCAAAAATCAGACGAAAAAGTCCTTCTTACCAGTTTTTTGAAATCGGTGGGACGAAGAAAGCCCCAGCTTGTCGGATACAATTCATCTCAGGCTGATGTGCCAATTATTATTCAAAGATCGATCGTTCATGGGTTGCCCGGTTTTGGCTTTTCGGATCGTCCGGCCAAGCCTTGGGAAGGAGTGGATTACTTCGATGCAAGAAATTCAGATTATAATATAGATCTGGCAGAGGGTCTGGGACAGTTCCGCGACCGGCCTTCCCTTCATCAGGCAGCCAGCCTCAGTGGAATTCCCGGAAAGATTGATGTGAGCGGGGATTCTGTCGCTCAAATGTGGCTGGATAAACAGCTTCCTGAAATCCTTGCTTACAATGAGTTTGATGCCTTTACCACTCATTTGCTTTGGGCAAGAATGGCCCATTTTTCCGGTTTGCTTGAAACTCGTGACTATGAACGAGAACAGGTACTGGTAAGGAATTTACTGGAAGCAGAAATCGCAAACGGTAAGGAGCATTTAGTCCGATTCGTCGAAGAGTGGGACCGATTACTCTCTGTGACTGGACAAGACTAATTGCCGGTGACGCTTTCTTTATCATTGTCCCGAGAACTATAACCTGTTGCAAACATTAGTTTGTCTCCAAGATATCATACAACATACTAATTTACACATGACCGACGAAGAACAAGCCCAAGACGCCCTGAGCCGACTGAATGAAACGCGCGACCGCCTGATGGGCGAAATTCGCAAAGGTATCATCGGACAGGATGAGGTGATCGAGCAATTACTTATCACACTGCTTGCCCGCGGGCACTGCCTGCTGACTGGAATTCCGGGTTTAGGTAAAACTTTGCTGGTTAAAACGTTGGCAAAATGTTTAAGTCTTGGTTTTAAAAGGATTCAATTTACTCCCGATCTGATGCCTGCGGATGTGGTCGGTTCGGAAGTGGTGGATGAAGATCCATCGACTGGTAAGAAATCCTTCCGATTCTCGGCCGGTCCTATTTTCTCCAATGTGGTTTTGGCGGATGAAATAAACCGGACACCTCCCAAGACGCAGGCCTCGCTCCTTGAAGCCATGGAAGAGAGACAGGTTACGGTTTCTGGAGAGACCCGTCCTTTAGATGCTCCATTTTTTGTACTGGCCACGCAAAACCCAATTGAATTGGAGGGCACCTATCCTTTGCCCGAGGCTCAACTTGACCGTTTCTTACTCAATCCAGTGATTGATTATCTCTCCGAGGAAGACGAAATCAAAATGGTTGGGGAAACCACCGGAGTACAGGGCGAAGAATCCCAGGCTGTTTTGACCGGGGAAGACATTCTGCAATTACAGTCCTTAACCCGACAAGTGCCCGCCCCAGAAACGGTCGTATCATATGCGGTTGCGATTGCTTCGGCTTCCCGTCCTCAATCGGAATCCTGTGATGAGTGGACGCAAAAGCGGGTTAAGTGGGGTGCGGGTTCCCGTGGATCGCAGGCCCTCATTCTGGCATCGAAGGCAAGAGCCATGTTGGATGGTCGTCCGAACGCATCCCGCGAGGATGTAAAAGCGATGGCCAAAAGCGGCCTTCGTCATCGGATACTGCCCAGTTTTTTTGCTGAATCGGAAGGATTGAATTCGGACGGTATCATTGATCATATTTTGGAAAATGTAGCTTCGTAAGCCGTCCAGGTGGTTGCTACGACAGACACGGAATTATTGGACCCGGCTCACCTGAGCCGGATTGAGGATTTTAGCTTACTCGCAAAAGTAGTGGTGGATGGGGCAATGCCTGGGATTCACCGAAGTCTGAGACAGGGCAGGGGGACCGAGTTTTTTCAGTACCGACCCTATGACCCGGGTGAAGACTTGAAAGTGGTCGACTGGAAAGTGTACGCGAAGAGGGAGGAGTTGGTCGCCAAAACCTTTCAGGAGGACACTAATTTTAATTTATTTCTGGTTTTGGATACCAGTGCTTCGATGGGCTACCAGGGGGAGGCAGCAAGTTGTACAAAACTACATTACGCTTCGATGTTGGCTGCTTGTTTCGCGTATCTTGCGTACCGGCAGGGAGACCGTGTCGGGCTATTTGCCTACGGTCAGGAAGTGCAGCAGTGGATCAGGCCAAAGAGTGGACATGCCCATTTTGGCCGGGTGGTGAATGCACTGGCTCAATTGCAGGCGGGTGGGGTGAACAAGCATGAGGCGATGTGGGATCAACTGGTGGGAAATATGCCGGGGCGTTCAACAGTGGTGTTTTTGTCTGATTTTTTGGAGGCTGAGGATATTCTTCCGGAAAGACTTCGTTTTGCTCTTTCATCGAGGTACGAAGCCCTTTGTCTTCAGGTTCTGGACCGTGAGGAAGAAAAACTCCCTTCCGGGGATGCCTTGCGTTTTGTGGAAATGGAAGGAACTCGGGAAGTATCGACTTCCCCGGAAGTTATTCGAGATGAATTTAGTAATCGTATGAATGAATTTAAGGACACCTTGGAACGAAATCTTTCAAGTGTCTCCGCGGAATTTGAAAGTTTGTACACGGATCAGGATCTAGGTCATGCGTTGCGAAGATTTTTGGGCGTGCGCAACCGAAATGTGGGATGATTACCCGTAACCATGATTGAGTTTGGGCAGCCTGCCGCCCTCTGGACGGGGCTTGCGATCGGCCTTCCCATTTTGGCTCACATGGCTTATCGTCGCATAACGGAAAGGCATGCTTTCCCGTCTCTTCGATTTATTACGGCCTCGCAGATTCCCCGTACCGGAAGAAAGACTCCAACGGACCTAGCTCTTCTGTTGTTACGAATCCTTCTTTTCCTGGCGATTATGCTGCTTTTAGCTGACCCATATTGGTCCGGGACAAAATTACCGGATCAGGGAGTCAATGGGAAAGAGCTTTTAATCGCAGTTGATACCAGCCCAAGTATGGGTGGTTGGAATGGAATGAACCAGGCAAAAGAAATTGCCTCCGCTATGATTCAGCAGGCTGAAGGCAAAGCAGGTCTCATCAGTTTCGGTAAAAGTTCATTGGAAGAATGGTCAGTGGGGGGTAAGCCGGAAACTCTACTGGATGCAGTTTCGGGGCTAAGCCATGGTTGGAGAAGGGGTGATGCACAGGTTTTAGCAACGCAGGTAGCCAGACTATTCGGAGAAAATAGTTCGCAGAAAAAGCTGGCGGTGATCAGTGATTTTCAGAGAAGTGACTGGCAAAGTGTGAATTTGAATCTTCAAGCACAGGGCGTGGAGGTGGAAATGATCCGCGTTGGTGCAGGAAACGAGACTATGAACCGTTTTGATAACCGAAGTATAGTCGAATCAAAGGTAGTTCCGGCCGGACCTGGGAAAGTACGAATCTGGGCTGTTGTTCGGAATTGGTCAGAAAACAAGGCAACTGATCTTCTTCAACTGGTTATTGGTGGAGAAGTGCAGGAGGAGCAAAACATAACGATTGCTGCACTTAGCTCGAAACAGGCCCAGTTTATTGTGCCATCTTCCGAAGTGTCTCAAGCACTTATTCGTCTGGTAAATGAGGACCCGATGCAGTTGGATAATCAGCGAACCGTCTGGTTGAAAGCTCCGCCTCCCAAACACTTCGGGTTCTGGCATAACACGACAACGGATGAATCTACCGATAACGAAAAAAACTTTTTGCGTACTGCGGTTGAAAGTGCAGGTGATAGCGGATGGAACCGGTGGGAAGAGAGTGAAGACAATGCCAATGAGCTAAGAATGGCCAACGATGATTCCAAGCTTGAGCTTCTGATGGTGCTGGGCCTGGGAAACTGGTTTGAAGAAGAGGGGTTGGCCAAATCTCTTACATCCTATCTTAACGGGGGTGGAGTGGTCGTTGTGACCCCCGCTGAAATCTTTAGTGAGACTGCTTCGATTATTCGTAACTATGAATGGCTCAATTTCTCATTTGTACGGGTGGAGGGAGGAGCGTCCAGAGTACGTGACCCTTTTAGGATTGGTGCCTTGGAGGAAAACTCGAAATTAGCCGATGTTTTTTCCGGCAAGGCAGGAAGAGATCTCTACCTGACTTCTTTCAGGAAATTCGGAATTTTAAAACAGGTTGATGAAGCCACGGCGATCCCCATGAAAGACCGGAAAGGTCGGCCTCTTGCCTTGGTTAAATCATTTTCTTCAGGGGGAAAACTGGTCTTTTTTCCTTTTCGGATGAACACTTCCTGGTCTGATTTACCGTTACGCACCTCCTTTCTTCCACTGCTTATGGAGTTGACGAAAAAGAATAAGACCGAAGATAAGGCCTGGCCAATATTAGAACCCGGAGAGCAACTGGGAGTAGGCGAGAATCAATTTCTCGCAGAGAAACCGGGTGTTTTTCGTCATGCGGGCAAATGGCTGGAGGTCGTTTTTCCCACCGCTGAGTCAACACCAGACACCCTAGTTGAAGATGAAATTAAAATGATGACCGGAGGTCTGGGAAATCCCTCGAATGATGTTCGAGAAATGGTCAGTTCTTCCGTCAATGAAGAACGCAATTCCCTATGGTTGTGGTTTGCAATCCTAGTGGCTAGCTTGTTGACTATTGAGATGATTTGGTCGAAGCCCAAGACCCCCGCTCTAGAAAAATACAAAACTTAAAAACTGCCATGCCTGAATTTATCCGAATTTTAAACAAGGAATCATGGGTCTTCGTTATTTCTCGATGTGCACTCGCTCTGGTTTTAGGTCTGCTTAGTTGGCCGGTGACCATTTGGCTTGTTGATCTTTATGATTTGTATTCTCCGATCCTTGAAGAAGATTCCTTGCGGTGGTTGATTTTGGCCAGCTCGGTTTCCCTTTTGTTCTTTATAATTTTAGTTGTTCGGGCCTGCCTGCGGAAACCAAATCCTTCGGAAATAGCTGAAGAAGTTGAGAAAGGGAATCCACAGTTGCGTGACCTACTCAATTGTGCGGTTGAAATAAACCAAAAATCCAAGAAGGAGAATCTCTCTTACATGGAAAAAAGGGTCTTGGAGACCACGGCAAAAGAAATTCATTCGATCGCATGGGCCAAAGGAACCCGACCAGGATCCTTATATTGGGTATCGGTTCTACTCGGTATCGGAGTGGGTGCCGGGTTGGCGGTATGGGGCTCAGGGAAAAGTCCGGTGCAAAAGGCTTTTGATTCTCTTTCTGAAGAAGCAGGGCTTACTTTATCTACCAATTTAACCGGCTCCCTTAATGGAGAAGAAGGTCCACCCAGTCATGAGTTTACCCGCGGGTCAGATGTCTCTATCTTCGCCGATGTTCTTCGCGGTCATCGTGGGCAGAAGCAAGCCACCATCGAATATGTTAATGGAGATCAGGTTGAATCCGTTGAAATGTTGGAGACCCGCGTTCTGGGGCGTTTCGAATTTGTGGTGCCTGCCCTTAAGGATACTTTTGAGTATCGGGTCGTAACTCCATCGCTGGCCTCGAACTGGCATACGGTAATCCCATACGACCCCCCTGCTTTACGGTCAGCAAAATGGACGATCACACCTCCCGGGTACACAAAACTTGATGCTTTTGAACATGAAGGCTTTGGGTATGTCAAAGCTCCGGAAGGAAGTGAAGTACAATTGAGCATGGAAATTGAGGCTTTGCCAAAAAATGTACAGGCCCGCCTTGTAGCAAACGAAGGGAACAATACCCTCGAAGGAAATGGAACAGTTTTCGCTCATGGATTTAATCTTGAGGAGGAATGGAAGGGACACATCGAGTTGCTCGATCTTGATAAGCCCGGACGGGCACCCGTTACTTATGATGATTTGGTATTGGCTCCGATTCCCGACGAGCCTCCCCTTGTTGAGATTACGGAACCAGCCAAGGATCTTCAGTTGCCGGCAGATGCCACTTTTTTAGTGGAGGTGTTTGCCGCAGACGATCATGGAATATCCGATGTCCGGATGCGTATTGAGCATGCGGGTGACAATGAGGAGGAGACCATCTTTGTTGAACCCATGGAGAAAGAAAAGCGGCTGACTTATGTGTTCGATTTAAATGACCGTCCGTTGGCTGTGGGGGATGTCTTAACCTACATGGCATTAGCCTCCGATAATAAGGAACCGGAGTCCCAGTTGGCCCGGTCCGAAATTTACTTCATTGAAGTTTTACCACCTGAAGGAAATTCCACCGACGCGGATGGGGGCGATATGGAGGGGGAATCCAAAGAGATTCCGGTTCGTGATTTTATCAATAAAACCAAGAAAATCATTCGTTCCACTTATGATGCCATGCTGGAGACGGAAGAAATCAAAAAAGACCGGTTAGCCGTGGCACTTTCTTCCGATGCACTCGGGTTGAAACATGAGATGACCAAAGTCTACGATGAGAATGAGGGGGCTTTCCCCATTGTCGATGGGATCGATCTCGGAGAACTTTTAAACGAGGCGACTTACCACATTGAACAGACTGAGATTTATGCCGGAGATCAAATGCTTGAGGAATCGCTTGAACCTTCTGGCAAGACGCTGAGAAAGTTAGTCCAGCTGTACGCCTTGATGCAAAAAATGCAGAAACAAAAATCCAAAGGTAAAGGTGAGGGTGAGGGCGAAAGTGAAGAAACCGCCGATGATGATCAGGAACCCGAGGAACAGGAACCGGGAAAAGACCCTGCGGAAGAGCTTAGGGAACTGGCTAAAGATTTGGACAAGCTGAAAGAGATGAAGAATCGCCAAAAGGGTCTCAATCGGGAAATGGGTAGGTCTGCCGATGCGGGCGTGGAGGGAGATAAGAATCAGGAGACTGCCCAGGAGCAGGAAGAACTGCGTCGAGATCTGGAAGAATTGCGGGACCAATGGTATAAAAAATCTGGAAAACTTGGGGATGTGGCCAGTCTCGACCAAGCGGGCGGAGAAATGAAGGGGGCAGCTGGTGACTTACGGAGGGATCAACCCCGGACCGCCCAACCGCAGGGCGAATTGGCGGCTGAAGCTCTGGGGAATGCAATTTCCGAGGTTGAGGGTAAAATGGCTGGAATCGCAGCCGCGATGGTTGAGCAGCTCGGAGAACAGGCGGGCGGGTTGGCCAGGGGGCAAAGGTTATTAGGTGAATCGACTGAACAGGCGAAGCCCGGTGATGGCGAAAATTTAAAGGAGAGGCAGGAACAGCTTAATGATTTAATCGAGGATCTGCTTGAGGATATCGACCAAACTGCCCGTTCGATGGGTGGTTTTAATGAAAATGCCACAGAAGATTTACTGAAGGAGGCCCGGGAATCAAGGGAGGATGGAATCGAGAGATCCGGGAAGCGGGCTGAAAACTCGCTCCTTTATGAAGCTTTTCCTCAAGCCAAAAAAGAAGAGGATAAAGTGGCGGAAAACCTCGAACAATTACAGGAAGGACTGGAGGGCATAGAAAACAAACTTCGTAATCTTGGCAATGGAGCTTTGCAGGAATTGGCTGAGCGTCTCCAACGTAATCTGGAAGAATTGCCCGGTATGAGTGGGGAGGAATTAAAGAAAGAATCGGAAGAACTTGCTAAATCGATTGGGTCTATGCCGAATGCTTCGAATGATGAACGCGTACAAAACCTGACCCAATTTTTTGAGCAGATGGGATTCAGTGAGGACCCTTCCAATTCCAAATCAATGGCGGCCGCAGCCATGACCGAAGCTTTGGAACTTGTGGAACAATTTTTCTGGCAAAATGCCAAACAGGATTTACTGAAGAGAAATCTCGAAACCTCCTCTGCCCCCAATCGCTACAAGAGACAGGTTGAGGAATATTTTCGCAGGATTGCGGAGGGTGAGTAAAAGATGGGTTTTGATTGGCCTGCATCTCCTCTTTTTTTTGGTGTTATTTCCCTCGTCTTGATCGGGGTGCTTTGGGTACATGCCCGAAACTTGTTGAAAAGTGCTCCTGCAAAAATCGCGACCCGGTTGGTTCTGCTTCGTATTTTTTCCCTGGCTCTTTTATTGGCACTATTGGCAAGACCCTTTCTGGAGCAGGAGGACTTAGATCAAAGTAAATTTCGTTTATTAACCCTGGTCGATTTTTCAGGAAGTATGGAAGTACGGGATGATCGCGGGGGGGAGAAGCGAAATGAACAGATCCGTCCATATCTGGAATCTTTATCTTCGGAGTCCTGGATTGCCAAGCAAAGGCAACGCTACGGAAAAGTCGAGATGTTTGCATTTTCCGAAGAAAGGGAACGCTTGCTCGGGGATGACTGGAATATCCCTCAAGTGGGTTCGCAAACCGCGTTGGGTGACGCTCTGTCCCGCTCGCTTGCCCAGGCAGAAGATCAGCCGGATGCCCCGCTGGGATCTTTGGTCGTTTTCTCGGATGGCCGCAACAATACGGGTCGCAACCTTCTGGAGGTCGGAAATGAATTTCGGGCACGCGGAATACCGATTAATGTGATCGGTGTAGGTAAAGACCGTCCTCAGGGGGATCTGAAAGTAACCTTTTCTGATCGTAAACCACGGGCCGTGGCCAAGGAGGATCTTTTGCTGAAAGCCAAGGTTACCAATGAATTTTCGAAAGAGGTGTCGACGCGTGTAAGTCTGTTTATGGGCGATGAAAAGCTGAGGGAATCATCCGTGAATCTTAAACCCGGTGTCACGCAGGAAATATTATTTGATCCAATTATCCCGCAAACGGCAGGTGCTCGCCGGTACCGCGTGGTAATCGAATCTCCGGATGGAGATGTCGACCCTGCCAACGATCTGGATACCCTGCTTGTTGAAGTAAAACCACCCCTGGAATTCTCAATCCTCTACCTATCCAATCAGCCACGCCCTCTTTATCCATTTATTAAAAGATCTCTTTCGAAAGAGGAGCAGTTTGATTTTCAGGCTCTTATTCGATTGGGTGAAAATGTCTTTCATGCCGTAGGAGAGGGAATGGAAAATACTTATCCTGCAGAACAAGATTTTTGGATGTCTTACGATGCGGTCTTGGCGGATACCGACGCCCTCGATGAACTCAACGCTACGGTCGCTGCTTCCTTGAAATCATTTGTTCAGAAAAAAGGCGGTGGCCTGCTTCTGTTTGGTCCATTGGACGAGGCCCGTGAAATCCTCGGAGGCTTGGTTCCTGTAAAAGCGGCGGAACGCGTGGTTCTGAAACAGGATGTTTCCCTGAGGACATTGGAAGAACCTCTGTTTGGACCGGAAGATGATGTCGATGAGATGAAGCCCTTTTTGCCCGGACGTCTGCCGGGCTATCTGGTGACCCAAAAAAATCCGGCATCCCGTGGCGTGGTCGTGGTTCGGGCCAGCGGTGAATCAATCCTCGCCGTGCAGGCTTACGGAGCGGGTAAAGTTGCTTATTGGGGATCTCCGCATGACTGGAGACGCTCATTACGGGATGAGGATGGAAACCGTGAATTTGAGCGCTTCTGGCAAGCCTTGGCTCAGTGGCTGGGAACGGGAGGGGAGGAGAGAATGAAAGTGGCAGAGGAATCCAATGTTCTGGTAAAAGGAGCGGAGGCAACCCTTCAAGTGGAGGCTTTGGGGTCAGATTTTGAGCCCGCAGTGGACGCACTGGTCGTGGCCGAAATTTCCGGGCCCGGGGGATTTTCTAAAAAGGTTCAACTTTATCCGAGGGGAGCGGTGGCGGGTCAGTATGCCGGAAATTTTCGCCCGGAAGAGTCTGGAGCCTACGAAGTTTCCTACCAACTGTCTTTCCCTGATGGGGAGAAATTGGAACAGAGCGGGTTTGTTCGAGTGGGCGAATCGGGCTTGGAGTCTAAGGATACCACATTTGCTGAGCGTGACCTTCAGATGCTTGCGAAAATAACCGGGGGAGAGTACCTGCACATTTCTGATTTTGATCATTCCTGGGAACCCAAATTTGCGGAGAATTTACCAACCTTGAAAAAGAGAAAAAACCTGGCGGATGCCTGGCCCATCTTTATTGCTCTTTTTTTGGCAGCCGGAATCGAATGGGTCATGCGTAGACAGGTGGGACTGCGATGAAAAGAAT
>JBMYOA010000019.1:0-17573 GCA_049598825.1 Opitutales bacterium
TACGCCGGTGAATTTTTAGCTAATTCCTATCATGGGAAGGGGATACTGGAAAAAGTAGATGGAACTCTGTATGTGGGAGATTTTGAGGATAGTCAATACTCTGGCAGTGGGATGTTAATGAGTAGCGATGGATCAAAATACACGGGGCAATTTTCAGAAGGGCAGCCCAATGGGTTTGGAGTCGAAGAACAGGTAAATGGTGTTCGCTATTTTGGTAGTTGGGCAGATGGACTGAAGGAGGGAGCGGGAACCGTAGATTTTGGTAACGGTGCAACTTATGTCGGAGTTTTTAAAAACGGATATGCCGTAGAGGGAAAGTATGATTGGGGAGATGGGCGGGTGACAGATTCTTACCAAGATGAAACAGGCACTTGGCTAGATCGTTAAATCTTCGAAGATAAGAGGGCAAATTTTGAAGGTTGCCAAGATATTCACTTTTCTCATTATAAATTCTAAACATGACAAGTGAATCCACTATCCGCCTGAAGTTCTGGGGAACAAGAGGAAGCATTCCGTGCCCAGGACCAGATACCGTTCGCTACGGAGGTAATACAACTTGTTTTGAGGTTACTTGTGGCGAGCGCAGAATCATTATCGATGCAGGAACCGGAATCAGGCTTTTAGGCAAAAAGATAATGTTGGAAGAAGGAAATTTCTTAAACGCGGATCTCTTTTTTACCCACACTCATATGGATCACATCCAGGGGCTCCCATTTTTTGCTCCTCTTTACAATCCCGAGAGTGATGTTAGGTTACATGCAGGTCACTTGGGAGATCAAAAATATGATCTGCTTGGTATTGTTGGGACTATGTTGATGAAAGACCCCGTTTTTCCTGTGCCAAGTGCCCTGATTGAAAAAGCATGTTCTTTTAATGATTATCCCTGCGGTAAAATTTTTGATTTGGGAGACGGAATTATTATCAAAACCGGTAAATTAAACCACCCGAATGGGGCTTGTGGCTACCGTATCGAATATGGTGGTAAGTCTCTCGCTATTTGCACGGATACGGAGCATTATGAAGGTAAGTTGGATGATGAAGTTCTGGCACTAGCTGATCATGCAGATGCTATGATTTATGATTCTGCTTACACCGATGAGGAATATCCCAAGTTCAAGGGTTGGGGCCATTCTACCTGGCAGGAAGCGTTAAAGATTGCGGAAGCTGCCAATGTAAAAAATACATTTTTGTTTCACCATGATCCTTCTCACAGTGATGATCGTATGGATCAAATCGCTGAGGAGGCAGCGGCCATTAATGCAAATGCAAGGCCTGCTGTTGAAGGAGAAGAGATTACTCTTTAATTTCTTCTCAAGGAAATCCTTTTTAAAGGCAAGACAGGGCTAGTAGCATTTAGGTCATACAGCTTGGGTGCATCTGGGAGAACATCCACGACTTTTCCCGTACCTTTTTGAGTGACCACAATGCTTTTTGGCTTACTATGTAGGAGAACATTTCCTTGTCCAAAAATTCTTGTATCAAGAAATTCAAGTGAATTTATTTCAATGCTTTTGTTTCCGTGGTGTAAAATACGTGCCCGATCAACAGGCAGCGACTGAGCCCAAACGGGGCCATCATTCATAACCAATAGATCCAGGTTACTTACTTCCTGCCCTTTAAGAATTACCGGACCCTTCCCATCCTGCCGGACGGAAAGAGAATCGACCGAAGCATTTTCCAAATGGAAACGACCACTGCCAGTAGTATGAATTGAAAGTTTTGGAGTTCTAATATCCGTTACGGTCAGGTTGGCAGTTTCATTTAATCGTAATTCAGACAGTTTTTCAGTATGAATAATAATTTCCACTGGAAATATTCTTTCAGCTCGCAGCTTTATAAATGGAAGTCTGCGGCTGATGTCATAGGTGTTGTTTGCATCGATAAATAATACGCGTTCCCGAACCGTAAGGGAGATGTTATCCATTATCTCAGAGTCCGCAAAAATAAGTGCCTCTTCATTTCTTGGACCAGGAGTAACAAAGACATCAACCGCTCCATTCACCTCGATCTTATCAAAATAGAAAAGCATCTGCCGCTTTTGGGTAAGTTCTCCTAATAAAGAACTTACACCCACCAAAAGAAACAAGAGGAAGACAACGAATGGTCTATTTTTTTGATCTGAATTTTCGACGCTTACCATATTTAGTTTTTTTGTAACCACCAACCGCTTGGCTTTGAAGGCTTTTTTCTCCACCCTCACCCCTGAGGAACGCGATTTGGTCGCGAAGCAGGGCTGCTTTCTCAAACTCAAGCTTTTTGACTGCTTCAATCATTTCCTTTTCTAGCTGTTTGGCCAGTTTCTTCGCATCCTTGGAGGATACATCTTCGGCGACAGCCAAATCGTCTTCTTCCTCTTCTTTCTTTACCCGCAGACTTTCCTGCACCGGCCTAATCACACTACGGGGTGTAATGCCATGCTCCTGGTTGTATGCAATTTGCTTATCCCTGCGGTACTGACAAGTCTCCCAGGCTTTGGTTAAAGATTGAGTCATAACATCAGCATAAAAGATGACTCTGCCTTTTTCATGTCTTGCTGCCCGGCCCGCTGTCTGAATTAAGCTGGTTTCACTTCTTAAAAAGCCCTCTTTGTCGGCATCAAGGACAATGACTAGTGCAACTTCGGGAAGATCTAAACCTTCCCGTAACAGGTTGACCCCAACCAGAACATCGAACTCTCCGGCTCGCAGGTTTCGTAAAATTTCAACTCTTTCAATGGCATCGATATCCGAGTGCAAGTATTCTACCCGAACATCATGATCACGAAGAAAATCAGTCAGGTCTTCTGTCATTCTCTTGGTTAATGTTGTGACCAATACCCGGAAGCCTTCGGCTACTGTCTTTTTAATTTCTTGAATAGAATCTTCGACTTGTCCCTTAATTGGGCGCCTTTCCATCTCCGGATCAAGTAGACCAGTTGGGCGAATAAGTTGCTCTACCACAATCGAAGAACGTTCTATTTCAAAAGCAGCGGGTGTAGCCGATACATAGACAGTCTGTTTTGTGACCTCCTCGAACTCGTCTGGTTTAAGAGGACGGTTATCAAGAGCAGAAGGAAGTCGGAAGCCAAAGTCGACTAATCGTTTTTTGCGGGAATAATCACCATTATACATACCCCCTATTTGAGGAATGCTAACATGACTTTCATCGATAAATAATAGAAAGTCATCCGGGAAGAAATCAATCAGACACCAGGGACGCTGACCGGGTTTTCTCTTGGATAGATGACGGGAATAATTTTCAATGCCGTTACAGAACCCGATCTCACGAAGCATTTCCAGATCATATTCGGTACGCATCCGAATACGTTGTGCTTCGAGGAGTAGGGCTTCCTTTTCAAACCATTTAACCCGTTCATCCAGTTCGTTTTCTATGGCCTTGCAGGCTCCCGCAACTTTATCCTTGGTGGTTACATACTGATTGGCCGGATAAATCCGGTAATTTTCAAAAGTTTGTAAGGTTTCTCCTGAAACTGGATCAATTTCGCGAATCGCCTCGACCTCATCACCCCAAAACTCCACACGGATGGGCTGATTCGCGTAGGCCGGGAAAATATCCACGATATCTCCACGAACCCTGAATTTTCCGGCTTTGAGTTCTACATCATTGCGGTTGTATAGGCTGTCGATCAAGCTCTCCAAGAGAATGTCTCTTTCCAATTCCTGCCCGACTTTGATTTCTATGGATAGTGCCCGAAAATCATCCGGAGATCCAAGGCCGTAAATGCAGGAAACACTGGCGATTACAATGACATCATTTCGACTGATCAAAGAACCGGTTGCCGCGAGTCTTAATCTTTCAATCTCTTCATTGATGGAAGAATCTTTTTCGATGAAAGTATCAGTTGACGGGACATAGGCTTCGGGTTGGTAGTAGTCATAATAACTCACGAAATATTCCACCGCATTTTCAGGGAAAAATGATTTGAACTCAGAATATAACTGGGCTGCCAATGTTTTATTATGAGATATAATCAAAGCAGGCCGTTGCAGTTCCTGAATCATATTGGCCATCGTGAAAGTCTTTCCTGAACCGGTGACTCCGAGAAGGGTTTGTTTTTGATTACCCTTACGAACTGAATCCACCAATTTTCGGATAGCCTCGGGCTGATCCCCCTGAGGCTGGTAGTCAGCTTGTAATTTAAAATCCAAGAACTTTACAATTTTGCCTGGTTACTTGTCTGATGCCAGGGACTCGTAATAACCAGATTCGCCTTCGGACTTACCAATAATGACTGCTGCACAGCTGTCTCCAAAAACATTGATTGCAGTACGGGTCATGTCCAAAATTCTATCGACCACATAGACAATACCAACTCCCATGGCTATACTTTCTGGGGGGAACCCGACAGCCTGAAGAATTACGATGATTGCAACCAGACTGGCTGAGGGAATACCTGCCACACCAATCGAAGTAAGAAGTGCCATGAGGACAACCGTGAATTGCGTTACAAAGCCCATTTCTACTCCGAAAAGCTGAGCTAGGAAAACCACCACCACGCATTCAAACAAGGCGGTCCCGTCCATATTAATGGTAGCACCTAATGGAAGGGTAAAACTCGTAATCTTGTTCGATACGCCGGCCCTTTTTCGAATACAATCCATGGTCAAAGGGAGAGTGGCCGATGAGGATGCGGTCGAGAAAGCGGTCAAAAGAGCGGGAGCCATTGCCTGATAGTGTTTCTTGAAATTAATTTTCCCCAGAACCCATAAGAGAAGGGGAAGCACGACCAACGCATGAATCGCTAATCCCAGGAGAACAGTAACCGCGAATTTGCCCATGACTCCAAGAGTTTCAAAGCCTACCTGCATCAGGGTAGGGGTGACTAACCCAAAAACACCAATGGGAGCAAAGGAGATAATTAACTTGGTGATTGAGAGGATAACCGCGTTGAGACTTTCCCAAAACGCAACTTGCGTCTCTCGTGCCTTCGGACTTAAGCGTGACACAAAGAATCCAAAAAGTAATCCGAAAAAGATCAATCCAAGTAGCTGTCCTTCGGTGGCTGCCTTAAACAAATTCGAAGGTACCATCCGATGAAAGATTTCGACCAGGCCTTGTAGTCCTTTATCGGCATGGTCGATCGCTCCTTCAATCTTGGCTGACTGGCTGTCGGATGCACTGGAAAGCATTTTTTCCCGAACCTTATCATCTACAATACCCGGATTCATCAAATTAACGCAGAGCAATCCCGTGCAAACGGCAAAGAAACCCGTAAGGGCATAAAAACCAATGGTTTTTAGACCTAAACGACCAAAGCCTGCCTCGCTTCCGATTTTGGCAACCCCACAAATAATCGAGGTTACTACAAGAGGAATAACCACCATTTTGAGCCCATTTAGAAAAAGTGTTCCGATAAAGAGACAGGTTTCCTTCAGCCCTGTAAACCAGGCGGGAGTAGTCGACTGCTGATCAACGCTAAGATTTGACCATAGTCCAATAATAAAGGATAGAATAAGTGAAATGAGGATTTTCCAGTGTAGCTTCATTAACTTCTACTCTTGATCAGATCTTCCAAAATGGGAAGATCGATTTCATCCAAGTGATCCACCACTAATTCAGCCCCCTTGTCCAAAAGTTCTTTTTTCGGATTGGTGGTGGTAATACCGACAGGAATCATCCCTGCATGCACGGCGGCTTCTATTCCGTGGGTGCTATCTTCAAAAACGACACAAACTTGTGGGTCTCTGTTAATCAATTGAGCCGCTTTCAGAAAGACTTCAGGGTCCGGTTTCCCCCTGCTCACATCTTCGGAGCAAACTGCACCTGCGAACATTCCTGCTAATTTATTTTGCTCAATCGCCAGTTCAATATTTTTTCTTTCCGTTGAGGTTCCAATAACTAAAGGAATCGAATGATTATGTAGCTCGGTAATGAAACTTTTGCTACCAGCAATAAGTGGAATTCCTTCTTTTACTCCCAGCTCTCGGTAAATTTCCTCTTTTCGGTTTCCCCATTTAATAATTTCCAACTGATCATTACTCCAACCCAGCATGGATCCGATGATAGTTTCGTTTCTTTTGCCAAACCCTTGTTCGAAATGATCAGGAGGCAAAATTCGATTGATTTCCTTTGCGAGGATTTCCCAACTCTTTTCGTGGAGGACTGCTGAGTCTATGACTACTCCATCCCAGTCAAATATCGCACCAATCATATGCTTTAGTTTGTGGATAAGATTAAGTTTGCTAGGGATTGGATTTTTTGGGTATCAGCTTCTTGAATCTTTTTAGAAAACCGCTTTTGTCTTTCTCATCACCCGCCTCTGATTCGTAAGGTTGCGTGGCATTTTCATCTTTATTCTCTAACTCTTCAGTAATACTTGCTGGTTCTTGCTCAGGGCTATCTTCGGTCATTTCCAAAAGTAAAACCGAATTATTGCCGTCATTCATCTCGGCGGAAGAATTATGTTCATCATTGAGAATGGTTGAATTATTTTCGAAGGAGGAGTTGTCATCCTGAAAGTTATCTAAAAAGCCGGAACGTTTGGTTTCTGATTCTGTAGAAACTTCAGGAGTGCTGTTTTGGTCCAAAAAAATGACCGGGGTTGCTCTCTCCGCCAGAATTTCATTAAGGAGATCTCGAGTTTTAGTCACCTCGGAGTGATCAAAACCAAGTAATTTTTCCTGCTTGGCTAGAACATCTCCAAGCTCTTCCATTGCTTCTTCCTTCCGTTCTGCAAGATAATGGAGTTTTCCGATCCTGTATCGAGTTTGTAGGGTCATGGGATCCAGTTCTCCCATGATTCTAAGCTCAATAATAAGAGTTTCGTTGCTTAACTGAAAAGCATCCACTTGTTTGCCAGAGTCCATGTACAAATCTGCCAGTTCATTCATGGCTCGCAAGGTTTCGGGATGCTCGAGGCCATTTTTTCTTTTTAATCGAGTATAGACCGTGAATTGAATTTCTTCTGCTTCTTCCGGTAGTTCTTGTAGTCTCAGGATTCGGGCAATGGCCTTGAGTGTGGATAGAGTCTCCGGATGTTGTTCCCCAAGCATTCTTTCCTTTGAGTCTAGAATTTGTTCATAGAGGTCAAGCCCCCGAGCAAGGTCTTTTCGTGAAACAACGATTTCAGCGAGTGCATCCATCGCACCCAAGGTATCGGGGTGAGTAGGGCCAAGAATCTCTTCCATCGATTCGACCAAGCTCATCGATAATTCTTCCGCTTCATCGAGTTTTCCGCCCTTTCGTAATGCTTCCACCAGAACTTGTCCGCGGATTAAGCTCACGGAACTTTTCTCTCCCAGGCTAAGCCTGGATCGTTCAAATACATTTCGGCTCATGCTTTCAGCTTGAGCAATTTTATCTCGAGATAAAAATATTTTGGCTAGTTCATTCATGCATTTCAGCATCCGAGGATCTTCGGTACTCCGATTTTGGTCTCGAATAATAGTCAGAGCAGAGACACATAAATTTTCTGCCTTCTCGACTTTTCCAATTCGGCGATAGACAGTAGAGAGATCGATTTTAGCATCGATTACCTCATCATGATTTTCGCCCAACTCTTGCGTTTTTCGCTCAAGTAGAACGGCCAGCATTGGTTCAGCCTGCAAATAATTCCCCAGGGCTTCATGTACAAGAGCAAGTTCGGTCTGGGCTTCACTTTTAGTCTCCGATTCGCCTTCAAAAAGTTCGATTGCCCGTTCAAGTTGTTTCTGAGCTTTGTCATAGGCACGAATGGATCGATAAGTCTTTCCTAAGTAACTTCGGATATTAGCTTCCATCTGTGGTTCAGAAGATAATTCGTCTGCCCGTTTAACTCCTTGATCCAGCATCGTTTTAAGGAGTTCCGTATCCATGCCGGAAGTGTTTTGAGGATCTAGCGAGAAAAACAGGCTTTGAACAAACTGATTCACAATTTGAGTCTTCGCCAGGTTTTCCTTTGCCTTTTGACTTTCCGCTTTAGCACTCATCTCCGCTTGATTAGCATTTTGCTTTTGTAGAAAAGCATAGGCTGCGAGTGCGATACCGGAAAAAGCAAAAAGCACAGAAAAGGCGGTGATCATAGCTAGTTTTCGCTGTCTGGCAATGATGTCCCGTTGTTTGATTTCATCCAATCCAAGCCCCAGTAAACCTGCCACAATTTTAAGGACGGCATCCTTTTCGCCATCGCCTGAGTCTCGTAAATCGGCGGCTCCGGGTTCGTCGATTTCGTCGACGAGATTCCCATCCTGATCGATTTTTCGTCTGACCGCTAATGGCAAGCACTCTTTTCCTTTTGAATGCGCGAGGTCTTCTGCCATAGGCTCCCCGTCCAAGATCAGGCAAAGTATGCGATCTCCTTTGCCCATTTGCTTAAATATACGAATTTCTTCATTTACCCATCTTGATTTCACCGCATGGGGTGAACATAGAACAATCAAATGGGAAGAGTCTTGGAGAGCCTGTTCTATGATTGAACCTAGTTGGGCTGAACCGGGCAATTCATCTCGGTCGCGAAAAATTGGATAGAGCCGCGATGGAATCTTGCCAAATTTACCTTTCTGACCGACTAGGTTTTTGGGTACGGAAAAGCCCTCAAGCTTTTTTCTTAACCACCTTGCTTTTTCTTCGTCTTCGTGGGCGTAGGTTATAAATGCCCTGTACTTGAAAGAATTTTCCATCAATTAAGTAATCACTAAAACCAAATGACTACGGAAGCAAGGTACATAGCATACCATGCACGAAAAGAGTGAAAAAAACTCTATTATTATTTTGCGTAAGTAGGACTTAGGAAAAGTAGCAATTAACTTACTTTTCAAAAAGTGCGTTCGCACGATCCCAATCAACAACATTCCAAAAGGCACTGATGTAGTCTGGTCGTCGGTTTTGGTAATTCAGATAATAAGCATGCTCCCAAACATCAAGACCGATAAGGGGTAGACCCGTGTCGTCTGCGATGCCTTCCATTAGAGGAGAGTCCTGATTAGGAGTGGAGGTGACTTGTACAGAGTCACCGGACTTAATCAACCATGCCCAACCGGAACCAAAACGGGTAAGCGCGGCTTTGGTAAATGCATCTTTAAAAGAATCGAAAGAACCAAATGCGGATGTGATGGCTTCACCCAAAGCCCCGGAAGGGATTCCGCCACCGGATGGAGAAATAACTTCCCAGAAAAAAGTATGGTTGGAGTGCCCGCCTCCATTGTTACGTACCGCTCCGCGAATGCCTTCCGGTATCTGAGAAAGATCTGCTATCAATTCATTGACTGGTTTCTCGGCTAGGGTTGTGTTTCCTTCGAGTGCGGCATTTAGGTTATTGATATAAGTTTGATGATGCTTGCCATGGTGAATCTCCATAGTTCTCGCGTCAATGTGCGGCTCAAGTGAATCTACAGAGTAGGAAAGTTCGGGTAATGTATGTGGCATAATAAGTAAGTTGAGTTAAAACACCCCATACAAATCACCTGTCGGTAAAGGTCAAGCTTGCTAGGTAAATATGGAATGATTATTCCAACTTTCCCTGAGAATCTTGTCTGCGCAGATGGAAAAAAGCCTGGGTAAGCTGGAGGCATTGTTCTTTCATTATACCCTGATGGACGATGGGTTTATGGTTCGATCTTGGTAGCTCATGCAGCGAAGTGGCACCTCCCATAGCTCCCATTTTGGGATCTTCAAAGGCATAAAAAACTTCCCTGACTCTTCCAATGATGGTGGCACCTGCACACATTGGGCAAGGCTCTTTAGTAACATAAAGCTTACATTCATTGAGTCGCCAATCACCGATTTTTTGGGCTGCCATAGTAATGGCAAGCATTTCAGCATGAGCGGTGGGATCCTTACATTTTCTGGTTTGATTATGAGAAGAGGCGATCACATCTCCAGTTGTATCCACAATCACTGCCCCTACAGGAACTTCGTCATTTTCCCAGGCAGTGATTGATTCATTGTACGCGAGTTGCATGTAGAATTCATCATTCTTATCCAATTGGGATGGAAAAAGTCGTGGAAACGGGCACTCAGTGTTTTTTTTCATTTTTCTTAGGAATTTACCTTAAAGTATTCGCAAGGAATCTTGACTTGAACGAACAACATGGTGTGATGGGTGGTTTAATTAATTTATGTCAGAAGAAGATATTGTCGAAGTAGAAGGTAAAATAACTGCAGTACTACCAAGTACTATGTTTCGAGCCGAGCTAGAAAATGGTCATCAAGTCCTTGCCCACATTTCGGGCAAACTGCGAAAGCATTTTATCAAGATTACGGTTGGTGATATCGTAAAGATGGAAATGAGCACTCAGGATCTGGAGAAAGCCCGTATCGTTTATCGTTTAAAGAACGCTGAAGTGAACAGGAATGCTCCGATACGAAGCTACGGTCCTAAAAGTAAAGGAAAGTAATATGAATATTATTGAATCAATTGGAAAGACGCCCTTGGTTGAATTACAAAAGGTAACCAAGGGACTCGACGCACAAATATTTTTGAAATCAGAATTCTTTAATCCTTTGGCGAGTGTAAAAGATAGAATTGGGGCAGCGATGATTGAGGCTGCCGAAAAAGACGGTTTGCTTACCCCTGAAAGTGTGGTGATCGAGCCGACCTCCGGTAACACGGGGATTGCTCTGGCCTTCGTTTGTGCGGCCAAAGGCTACAAATGTATTTTAACGATGCCTGAGACTATGTCGAAGGAGAGACGCCTGCTACTTCGTCTTCTTGGAGCTGAAATTGTGCTGACCCCTGGTCCTAAAGGGATGGGCGGTGCTATTTCTAAGGCTTCCCAGTTGATGGAGAAATACGGGGAAAATGCTTTTATGCCCCAGCAATTTAATAACCCTGCGAATCCTGAAATTCACCGTAAAACAACGGCGGAAGAGATTTGGTCAGGAATGGAAGGGCAGGTTGATTGTCTGGTCGCTGGTGTAGGCACAGGCGGGACTATTACGGGAGTCTCGGAAGTGATTAAGCAGAGAAATCCTGATATGAAATCAATCGCGGTTGAACCGGCCGAAAGCCCAGTTATCACCCAAACCCGAAATGGGGAAGAGGTTCAACCAGGACCCCATAAAATCCAGGGTATTGGTGCGGGATTTGTTCCTAAGAACTTAAATTTGGATATTGTTGATGATGTTGAATTGGTGACCAGTGAGGATGCCTTTGAAATGGCGAGGCAATTAAGTTTAGAAGAAGGGGTCCTTGGAGGTATTTCTACAGGAGCCACGGTTACTGCGGCTCTGCGTATTGCAGCTAAACCGGAGATGGCCGGTAAAAGAATTGTAGTGATCGGAGCGAGTTGTGGTGAGCGTTACCTCTCGACTCCGCTAGCGGCCAAAGCCGCGGCCGAGGTAATGGATGCGGTGGCAGAAGAAGATTAATTTTTCCGATTTATTCTCCTCCTTTTGGGAGAAGGCTGCATTTTGAGGTTACTTGTTAGACGAGTTCAAGCTGCGAGTGTTCAGGTAGCAGGCTCTGTGGTTGGTCAGATAGATCATGGTTTGCTCGTTTACATTGGAATTGAAAAGATGGACCAGGTAACAGATTTGGAATGGGGAAGTAAAAAAATCCTCGGCCTACGTATATTTGATGATAACGAGGGAAAGATGAACTTGCCGGTTCGAGACGACATGGGAATCCTTGTTGTCAGCCAATTTACTCTTTGTGGAAACCTAAAGAAAGGGTACCGACCTTCTTTTAACAAAGCGGCACCGCCATCTCTGGCGGTTTCACTTTATGGGAAATTTCTGGAGATTTTAGGTAATTCTTTTGATGGAAATCTAGAGACCGGGGAGTTTGGGGCTCACATGAATATTGAAATGAAAGAGGATGGCCCGGTGACGATCTGGCTTGATTCCCAAAATAAGTCTTATTGAAAAATGGATCATGCTGTGCTCGGAAAAGACTTTTTTAACCGACCGGTAGTGCGGGTTGCCCGCGAGCTTTTGGGAGCCGACTTGTGCGTCAGTAAAAAAAAGGGCGAGGTTGTCAAAATGACCATTAGTGAGACCGAAGCGTACGATGGAGAGGAGGATCTTGCTTGTCATGCGTCCAAGGGTAAAACCCCAAGGAATGAGGTGATGTATGGCGAAGCAGGTGTGATTTATTTATATTTATGCTATGGAATGCATTGGCTCCTAAATATTGTGTGCGAAAGAGAAGGTTATCCCGCGGCCGTCCTTTTGCGGGGAACTCTCGAAGTCAACGGACCTGGTCGATTAACGCGGAAATTGGGAATTGATGGAAAATTAAATCGGAAAAGAGCCATCCATTCAAATGGTCTTTGGTTTGAACGAGGAAATGTGCTAAAAAGGCAGATTCAAACGGGTCCGCGCGTCGGGGTAAATTTTGCGGGAGAATATTGGGCGCAAAAACCCTACAGATTTTGGTTTTCAAAAGCTAAATCTGGTGCTTAATTATGATTATGCCCAAATTAATTCGCCAATGGTTGTTCTTATCGTTTGTAGGACTAACAATTTTGGGCTGTCGCCAAACCGCAAAAAAAAATGATTATCCGGTGATTTATAACGCTTGGAATGCTAGGTACCAATACAATCCCCTAACAAGGGAGATGCAACCTGTGGTGGATAATCAAACGATTGGGCGGGCGTGGTCCAGGGATGAATTTGGCCGATTGAATTCGATGTATTTCTTCTCAGGAGTGAATGGACGTGACGAAGACCTTTTGCATACACATAAAGTAAAGCTCGATAAAAAACGGGATCGCCAATGGGAAGATGAGAGAGAGTCAAGGATTTCCCAGATTAGAGAGCAGATTGCTCTCAGGGAATCAAACGAAACGGATGAATCTCAGCAAGTGGTGGAAGCAGTTCCTGAAGAAGATGATAATGCAGACATGGATGCTTTTATCCCGATGTCTAATATCGAATTTACTCTACCTGATGCAAGTGCTCCCAGTTCAGATATACCCGGGATACCTCTGGATGCTCCCGCTGAAGGAGCAATGGAAGAGCCATCGCCTTTCGCTCCGTTACCTGCTTTGCCCTGATGCTTAAACTCATTTTAAACGGACTCGCCATACTCTTTGGACTCGTTGCGATTTGGCAGATGTTTTCGTTGAAGTCGAAAATGAAAGATGAACAAGCATTAATTCAGCAAATTCTACAGGAAAGGGATGCCCTGATTCAGGAAAAAGAGAAATTTAATAAGGAACACGCTTTGCGATACAGTCGGGAAAGAGTCAAAAATCAAAAACTGGAGGAAGAAAAATTTGAAGCAACTGTTGAGCAGTCAACCCAACAAAAGGCCAGAGACGAGTCAGCATCAATTATTGCCGAATTAGAAACTGCCATTGAAGAAAGTCAAAAATCAATTGGTGAAGTAAAGTTGCAGATAATAAATGAGAAAAAAGACTTCGATGAGTTAGAGGTAAATCACCAAGCAAATATTGCAGCCATTCCAGCGATTGAAGTGAATAAGAATAATTTATTGAATAGTACCCAAAATTTGGAAAGTGAAATTCAGGTTCTCAGAGATTCCTTAGAGAACTACGAAGCGGTTACCAAGATACTTAAGGAGCATTTTGATCAAACAACATCTTCCCTCTTTCGTGATAAAACTTCCAGGAATTGGTTGGAGAAAGGAGAATATATTCGACTTTCTTACATGAAGATTGATCTCAATAATGGTCTCCTGGGATTACCCGTCGGGCAGGAGGATGGTGTTCTTAAAGACAAATTATTCGCCATTCGAAGTAACGGGGATGAGATTTGTAAGATTAAAATTACTCATTCAGAACTGAACCAAGCCGTGGCTTCCATCATCCCGCTACTTGGTAAGCCAGCCAAACTTCTTACTATTAGCGAATATGATCTCTATCATCTTTAGAATTCTCGCCTGGTGTTCACTGGCTGCGGCGGGTGTTCTATATTTCATTAATCAGGAGGAATTTGTGTCATTTAATTCTAAGATTAAGAACGCAGAAAACTTAAAAAAGGAAGCGAAGTTTAACCTCGAGAGTGATCAAAATAAATCATCCGACTTGATTAACGGAATGTTTCGGGAAAGAGGTAAACTCAGACTGGAGATTGAGGAGACTCAGGCAACCGCGGAAAAACTGAAAGAGGAAGCAGAAATTATCTTGCTAAAGGAGAACGACCTTTCAGCAAGAAACACTAAATTTATCAAAGAATTAGAAACTGTTCGCAAAGAGCTTGCCGAACAGACTGAAAGGACTTCAGAAAAAAGAAAGCAGGGAGACCCGATTCGATTGGAAGTAGAGAAAGCTAGGTCCGAATTAAAGGAAATCGAAGAGCAAAACAAAAAAGTCAAATCGATGCGAGACCAACTAGATGCCGAATTGTCAGCTTTACGAACACGCAGGGAAGTTGCACAAAGGTCCTACCAGGAAGAAAAGGACAGGCTCTTGAGCGAAATTGAAAGACCCCCTTATCATTATTTTGGTGATGAATTAGAAATCGATGTTTTGAGCGTTTCTCCGTCAGGTGCAGGCATTTTTATAGAGGATGGAATCAAGTCTGGGTTTCGTGATGATTTTAAATATCTTGCTTTCGAACAAAATGAACCTGATCAGTACTTTTATCTAAAGGCGTCTTTAGTTCAGAAAGAGCTTACATTTCTTGAGTTTGATCATGATTATCGTGAAAAAGCGTCTTCTTCCATACGGCCCGATCAAAAACTTTTCTTGATTCGCACGGGCGATTCGAATACTACAATAGATTAACTTTTTTTACCCCAACCCCATTATCATTTCTAAATGAGTGACTCCCCAGAGCAGCCCTCAGATGAAGAATTGTCTGAGTTAATCGACGACGAAGAAAATACCGTTGATTCAGAGTCTGGTGAGCCCGAAGGTGCGGTGGAAGTTGGTATCCCTCCAGCTGTTGATGACGAAGGTGATATTGATAGCAGTGAAGAAATGTTTTCCATGGACGACTTTGACTCGTCTGAAGAAGTGGTCGAGAACCCTATCGAAGAAAATATTGCACAGGATGAACCTACTTCCGAAGAATTGGCTCCAGTCGAAGAAAGTTCTGTTTCGGAAGAATTACCTCCGGAACCTAGCAGTAAAGCAACAGCAGAAGATATTCCTGAAACCAATGGTTCGGGTGGCGTTGCTGAGTTCAGGAAAACCCTTTCCAATCTATCTCGTCAGCTTGAAATCGACCGCTTGGCATTTCTGCATCAAGCTATGAAAGATCGTGGGGAGAAAGTACCAACGCTTTCTCAAATCGCGGCTGATATTCAGGGAACCAAACCTTTGGCAGCCAAAGGTGATTGTGATCAATATGGAGGCCGTCCCACTGCTCGCTTGGAGGGATGGGTGTCAGGGCTTTCTTTTGGTGCGAACCGCCGGGCCAAAAAATTTAATAAATAAGAATTTTGTATCTTAGTTTCTGAACAATTTAAGGTGAATTGTTCTTTTGTTATCCCTTCGTATAACGAAGAAAAATATCTTCCTCAGACAATAGAGGCAATAACGACTGCCATAGGAAAAACAGGTCTGATTCGCAATTGGGAGGTTATCGTGGTTGATAATAATTCAACAGACAGTACCGCTGCGGTTGCGAAAGAAAAAGGGGCAGTTGTGCTACATGAGCCGGTTCGACAAATTGCCAAAGCAAGAAATGTGGGAGGTCGTTATGCTAGCGGTGATTTTCTTTTTTTTGTCGATGCGGATACAACAATAAGTTCTCAACACATAAATCAGGCGATGAGTGCCCTGATTAAGGATAATTTCTTTGGAGGTGGTGCCTTAGTTCAGTTTGATAGTCATCAGAACAAGTTTTTTCTCGGGAGATTTATACCCTCCTTGTGGAATTGGTTATCCAGGACTTTTCGATTGGCAGCAGGAAGCTTCATTTTTTGCCGAAAAGAAGATTTTGTTTCATGTGGAGGATTTCCTGAGACCATGTATGCAGGCGAAGAACTTGTTTTCGTGCGGAAGCTGAAAAGAGTGAAACGTGAGCCCAAGCAAAAATTCTTAATTATCACGGATCCTCCGGTTATTACCTCCTCCAGGAAACTGGATTGGCATGGAAATTGGCAGATGGCTTTTTACTTACTAATGCTCTTTTTTTTCCCTTTTGCCGTCCGTTTTCGTAAGCTCTGTTGGTTTTGGTATAAGAGACCTTAAAAACGGTTATTCTGAATCCATTGGGTAGATTAAGGGCCATTCTTTGCGAATTTGATCCATCTGTTTCATGATTTCCAAGCTTTCATACAATGGCATGATTGGACTCTCTTTTTTTCCTTCCAACCAGAGAGTACTGAAAGATTCTGCCTCATAATTAAAGCCATTACCTTCAAAAGGCATTTCTACCGTTTCATGTTTGTCACCGTTCGTTTCAGTAAAAGTCATTTTCTGGGGCTTCCAACACTGTTTGTGAATACGAACATTTCCGATGGTTCCGGCAATAAAAGCCTCCTGCCTGGTCTCACACTCAAGGGAAGAGAGGAGCATAGCCAAAGCACCTGTGGGGTAACGGAAAATCCACGCGGCTTGTTCGTCGACTCCTGTATCTCCCATATTTGCTAGTGTTTGCAGGGCAGAGGGTTTACCTAGAACCATCGAAGCCAGAGAAACTGGATAGATTCCCAAATCCAGTAAGGAACCCCCAGCCAGTTCGGGATTAAATAATCTTCCATCAGGGTCTTTCATTTTGGGTAAAAACCCAAAGTCTGCGTGCAGGGTCCTTATTTCGCCCAATTTCCCTTCTTTCAACCAAAGCCTTAGCTTATCCATGAGTGGGGGGAACCGGGACCACATTCCTTCCATGAGCAGAACATCCTGTTCCCTCGAGACCGTAATCATGGATTCCACTTCTTTCGCGTTCACCGCAAACGGTTTTTCACACAGTACCGCTTTTTGATTTCTCATGCATAAAATCGCATTTTCCGCATGGGAAGAGTGGGGCGTGGCGATATAAACAGCATCCACCTCTTCCGATTGGGCTAATGCCTCATAACTTCCAAAAGCATGGGGGATATTCCATTCCTGAGCAAAAGCTTGGGCGTTTTCGAGATTTCTGGAAGCGGTCGCACAAAGTTTTCCGTTTTGGGTAAATGGAAGTCCGGCTGCAAAGGCTCTGGCAATTCGACCGGTTCCGATAATTCCCCACCTGACAATTTGATTATTCATTTTAGATTTATTGATACTAGTTTTCTATCTATCAAGCGTTTCTGAGGAGTTGACGAAAAATTGTTTTTGAGCGATGGTAAAATTCTATTATGCGATTACCTCGGAGTAAAAGAAGATTTTATGCTTTGGCGTTATTTGTTTGTGTGTGTTCTTTTTTATCAAGTTGCGAATTAAATCCGTATGCTCCTAAGCAAAAGAATTCGGATGGAGAAAAAAATTCAACAAAAGCTTTACCCGTGATCTCAGAAATTGCCCAGGAAACCATAGCGCCAGCTCTCGAATCAAAAGAATTGGAAGCCTTTATTTTGCAGCAAATGAGAATGCTTAAAGAGCAGCTTGCTGAAAGGCTTGCCAAGATTGATCCCGCGGATGCCGATCAAATTCAGCAAATTGTGCAAAAAGAATTGGTTTCTTTTCTCAAAGATAAACAGGATTTAAAGTACCAGTTTCTTTGTGATGAGAATGAAAGATGGATTTATCGTTGTAATCGGATGACCGGAGAGATCGAATGTTTTAGCATGTCTTCCAATAAGTTGCGCTTGCTTT
>JBMYOA010000020.1:0-17502 GCA_049598825.1 Opitutales bacterium
TAAGTCTTCGAAATCCGAACTTTCACCCTTTGCCTGGGCAATCATATCGAGAAGCATGTTTCGGAACTCAGGGCCCACCCCTTCCCTCTTGGCAATTTCAACATAGAGAGGAATATAATCCTCCTGTTCCAAGGCCTTGCAGGCAATATTGTGAAAAGGATCTCCTGAATCGATAAAATAGGTATTGGCTCCGAACGACAGGGTAATTCCCGAATCCGTTCGGAAAATTCCCAGAGAAGAAGATGCCCGATCCATAAATCCATAAGTATTTCGGGCGTAAGTGCATGGCAATTCATTTGTCCGCTTGCCCGGCTTTTGGTTACGCTTTACTAAGAAAGGGAGTATGTTTTTTTTGCCTTACAAGGACGATAACCCGACCCGATCCATTCCGGTTGTTAATTGGTTATTGATCCTAGCCAACCTGTGGGTCTTTTTCACATGGCAATTCCCACTAGGCCCAAAGGAACAGATGGCCTATTTCTCAAACTTTGGCTTTATTCCTGCCACATTTTTTGGCCAATTTTTCTATCCATCCGTGGAAGGAATTGCTTGGGAATGGTACTCGGTCGTGTCCTCCATGTTTAGCCATGGAGGGATCGCTCATTTGTTTGGGAATATGCTTTTCCTCTATCTCTATGGAGACAACCTCGAGGATGCGATGGGGAAGATTCGTTACCTAATTTTTTATCTTGGATGCGGATTACTGGCGGCCTTAGCACAGGCGTTTTTGAACCCGGGGTCTCAGATTCCGATGGTGGGAGCATCGGGGGCGATTTCAGGTGTTATTGGCGGATATTTACTTCTTTACCCCAGGGCCAACATTCGAGTTTTCTACTGGATTTTCATTCTGATCGGCACAGTGATGGTCCCAGCTTATCTGGTGCTCGGCATATGGTTGCTTGAACAAGTTTTGCTTTTTCCAGAATCCATGAAAAACGCGGGAGGGGTAGCGATCGCAGCTCATCTCGGAGGCTTTGCCGGAGGTTTTATCCTGACGCCATTGTTCAAAAAAAGTGGAGTTAAACTATTTCAGGACGGTCATTCCCGAGCTTTTTCTCGCCATCCCAAGAGAATGCGCTAATAAGTAGACCAATCCCCCTATGGAAAAAGCGTATTCCCCCCAAGAAGTCGAGGACCGGCTTTATCAAAAATGGTTAAACGATGGATGCTTCTCTGGAAAAATCGACCAGAGTAAAGATTCCTATTCGATTGTCATACCCCCACCGAATGTCACTGGAGTGCTGACCATGGGCCATGTGCTCAACAACACGATTCAGGATATCCTGGCCCGTCGTGCGAGGCAGGAAGGCATGTCCGTCCTCTGGTTACCAGGTACTGATCATGCAGGCATTGCCACCCAGACCAAGGTCGAGCAGGCACTCGTCAAGGAAGGTAAATCAAGACAGGAACTGGGGCGTTCTAATTTCCTGGATCATGCAGCCCTCTGGCGGGACAAGCATGGCGGAATCATTCTCAAACAATTGCAAAAACTAGGCTGTTCCTGCGATTGGAAGCGAAATGTGCATACTTTGGATGATGATTATTCCGAGGCAGTTATCGATGCATTTGTAAAATTATATAAGAGAGGCTATGTGTACCGTGGACAGAGAATGGTAAATTGGTGTCCGGCCAGCCTGACCGCACTTTCTGATGAAGAGGTAATCATGAAGCCTCAGAAGGGTTTTCTTTACAAAGTTCGTTATAATATCCTCGAATCTCCGGGTGCCTATGTTGAAGTTTCCACCACCCGCCCGGAAACAATTGTTGGGGATGTGGCCTTAGCGATTCACCCGGAAGACCCACGATGGAAAACCCTCAAGGGTAAGCATGTGCTGAGACCGATCAACCCGAAGGCTCTTCCAATTGTGGCAGATGAAGCCGTACAGCGTGATTTTGGTACAGGCGTTTTAAAAATCACCCCTGCCCATGACAAGTTGGATTTTGAAATAGCGAAGCGGCACGATCTTCCGATGATCGAAATCCTCAATGCGGATGGAACCCTCAATGAGCACGCCGGCCCCAACTATCAGGGAATGGAACGTTTTGCCGCCCGCAGGATTGTGGTCAAAAATTTAGATGAAGAAGGCATGCTCATTGAGAGCGAACCTTACGAAAATAATGTCGGGTTTTCAGAGAGAGCCGATGTACCAATCGAACCGAGACTGTCCGAACAATGGTTTCTTAAATACCCAAGGGTCGAAGAGGCTAAGCAGGCAGTCCGCGATGGTCACATCCGTTTCTTTCCCAAGCGGTGGGAAAAAACTTATCTGCACTGGCTGGATAATATTCAGGACTGGTGCATCAGCCGCCAATTGTGGTGGGGGCATCGTATCCCTGTTTGGTATCGCAAGGGTGGAATCCGTTCCGATTCGGCCAACTGGTATGTGGGCAACAAGCCCCCCAAGGATATACATAACTGGGAACAGGACGAAGATGTATTGGACACCTGGGCATCTTCGTGGCTGTGGCCTCTGGCTACCTTAGGCTGGCCCGATGAAGAGGCCATGGAGACTAAAGGTCTGGACTATTTCTATCCCACATCTGCATTGGTTACCGGTCCGGATATTATTTTCTTCTGGGTCGCCCGAATGATAATGGCCGGACTTGAATTTAAAGGAATAGAAAAGAAAAAAGACATTACACTATCAGAAACCGAAATAGCCAAACGGGTACCCTTCAAGGAAGTCTACTTCACCGGGATTATTCGGGATTCTGATGGTCGTAAGATGTCTAAATCTCTGGGTAACTCGCCTGACCCGTTGGAACTGATTGCCAAGTATGGAGCGGACGGCTTACGGCACGGAATTATGAGCATCGCCCCCAAAGGGCAGGACATACGTTTCTCCGAGGAACGCATTGAGCAAGGCCGTAATTTCTGTAACAAATTATGGAATGTATCCCGGTTCCGTCAAATGTCCGGCACCCCCAAAGATAATTCGGTAATCGAATTAATTCTTCTGCGAATGGACCGTGACCAATTTACGAAGGACGATCATGCCATTCTTCTAAAGTTAACTGAAACATTGGATGAGGTTGACAAGCTATACAAGGCATATGAGTTCAATTCCGTGCTCCATGCGATCTACCACTTTTTCTGGACTGATTTCTGCGACTGGTACATCGAAGTCTCCAAGCCTAGGATGTCACGGACTGAATCCAAGGAAACCTGTTTGGCGGTACAGGATATTTGCCTTCGTCAAATCTTGTTACTTCTCCATCCGTATACTCCTTTTATTACCGAAGAACTCTGGTTTCTGCTTGGGTATGCCAACGGTCAGACCATACAGGGATTTTCTCCCGGGAAAGGAGCGGACCTACTAAGTACGCTCAATGGACAGGGTTTTGAATTAGACTCTAAAAGTTTGGATGAAGTAAGCAAGACACGCGAACTTATTACCCATCTGCGGGCCTTGAAGGCGGAAAGGAATCTATCCAATAACCGACAGGTCGAATTTTTCTATGTGGCTAACCCAGAAGATGAATCTTCGATCAAAGACAACCTAGCTTCCATTCTAACAATGGTGGGTGCTGCCGCCCTCAAAAAGGCTGACACTACACCTTCCGGTCTCCCCGCCTGCGTCACTCCACTAGGTAGTTTTTTCCTCGATCTTAGTGCAGGGGTGGATATCGAATCTGAACGAGCGAGACTGAGTAAAGAGTCTGCTTCCCTGGAAGGAATTATTCGTGGGATTGAGGCGAAGTTAGGAAATTCCTCTTTTGTAGATAAAGCACCCGAGCAAGTCGTTAACGGTGCCCGCAAACAATTAGCCGATAATCAGAATAAGTTGAAAGAAGTTAAGGAAGCCCTTGAGGGTTTACGGTAAACACCCTTTCGTTTTCCCTGATTTTTAGAAAACTAGAAGTGACTGCCGACCCATCGAAAAGACTTGGGTTCAAGAAAAGAAGCTAAAAAGCCTAAACCTAGCCTAGCCCAAAATGAAAACCGGCGATAAATCAGATGAAAGCCAACTGGAGATCTCTGATGAATCGATTTTTCAAATTGAGACACAGAAGGGCGGGCCTGTGGGTAAGATAGAACTCACAGATGAAGTGCTCAAGCATGCACCGTCAGGAAATCTATTTGGCCTTAGTCAAAATGTGGGGATGGGTTGGAGCCCCAAGGATTTCCTGGGGCCTCAATTTCTAATCCTCAACAGTCACGGAGGGATTCGGGCCGAGGACGGGTCACCCGTTGCACTTGGGTATCATACCGGACACTGGGAAATCGGACTTCTTGTGAAGAAGGCGGCCGAGGAGCTCAAAAACCTGGGGGGAATTCCGTTTGCCGCTCATGTGAGCGACCCGTGCGATGGAAGATCCCAAGGAACCACGGCCATGTTTGACAGCCTGGCCTACCGAAACGATGCGTCCTTAGTGATGCGTCGACTTGCCCGCTCCCTGCCCACTGCCGAGGGAGTTATGGGTGTTGCCACCTGTGACAAGAGCATGCCGGCGATGATGATGGCTCTGGCTGAAATGCGCGATATGCCCACCATCCTCGTACCCGGAGGAGTCACCTTATCTCCCAGCGATGGGGAAGATGCGGGCAAAGCACAATCGGTGGGTATCAGGTATGCACAGGGGGAAATCGCGAAGGAAAAAGCTGAGGAGATTTTATGCAGAACCTGTGCCACTCCCGGTGGGGGGTGTCAATTCCTCGGAACAGCGGCCACTTCTCAGGTGGTGGGCGAAGCCCTCGGACTATCCCTCCCCCACTCTGCTCTCTCCCCAAGCGGATACCCCGTGTGGTTTGAGCTCGCTTCCCGCTCTGCCAAGGCCCTCGCCAATTTACATAGAAAGAAAATGGGCACATCCCAGATTCTCTCAACGGCATCTATTCGTAATGCGATGATCACCCATGCCGCTTGTGGAGGATCGAGCAACCTGATCATTCACCTGGCAGCTATCGCATACCATGCCGGATTGGAAAGACCCACAGTCAAGGAATGGGATGAGATCAACCGATTAGTCCCCCGTTTGGTTGATGTACTACCCAATGGACCAAATGGATACTCCACCGCTCAGTTCTTCCTCGCAGGCGGGGTTCCGGAATTGATGAGTAAACTGAAAGATCTGAATTTGCTTGAGCTTGATACCCTCACTTGCACCGGTAATACTCTCGGTAAAAATTTGGAAACATGGGAAAAAAGTCATCGCAGAAAGCGGTTTCGTCAAATGCTATGGGAGCTTGATCAAGTCCACCCAGATGATGTGATTCACTCCCAAGAAAAGGCTGCCTCAAAAGGTATGACTAGTACCCTTTGCTTTCCGACAGGTAATCTCGCCCCCGAAGGTTCGGTCATCAAAAGTACGGCAATCGATCCATCCATGTTGGATCAGAATGGAATTTACCGACAAACCGGACCCGCTAAAGTTTTCACCACGGAAAGAGAAGCCATGCGGGCAGTCAAGGGCTTGGGTTCCAAACAAGTTGACCCCGGAGACATTATTGTTCTGTGCGGACGAGGACCCCTGGGAGCAGGCATGGAAGAAGTTGCCCAAGTGGCTCTTGCCCTCAAGCATTTGTCTTGGGGTAAGCAGGTAGCCTTGCTTACCGATGCGAGGTTTTCAGGAGTAAGCACCGGTGCCTGCGTTGGGCATATCTCTCCGGAAGCTTTGGCAAACGGACCGATCGGAAGAATTGAGGATGAAGATTTAATCGAGATTATTATCGATACCAGACTCCTATCTGGCTCCATCAATTTCGTGGGTACCGAGAAGAAAAAGCTTTCCCCCGATCAAGCAAGTGAAGTTTTAAATAGCCGATCCAGTAATCCGCAATTGGGCTGCGACCCTCGACTGCACGCAGACACAAAACTGTGGGCGGCGTTGCAAAATGTCAGCGGTGGAACCTGGGGTGGATGTGTTTTTGACACAGAAAAAATCATACAAACCCTAAAGGCAGGAGAAGAAGCTCTGGCTGAAAAGTCATAATTTTTGATTAGTTGAACTTGCGATTAGACTGATCATATTGTCAAAGAATAAGAATGCAGTCCTTACTTGTATTCTTTTCTTTGTTTCTTTGCACATCTCTCTTTGCAGAATTAAATTCATGGCCGCAGTGGCGTGGTCCCAACCGAGATGGACAAGGAATCCCAAGTATCCATTTCCTTGAAGACATGGAGAAGACTCTCCCAAAAAAGATTTGGGAAAGCATTGAGATTCCGAGTCAGGATGATGGAGGTTTTGGAAGCGTTATTTCCGACGGGAAACGGGCCTATTTATCCGTTGTTTGGCATCGCGATGAGCCCACTGAGGAGAGAATCCTCAACTCCCTGGTAATGCGAAAACTGGGACTGCGAAAACTCAATCTCCCGCGAGAACTTAAGGAAAGAGCGGAAAAGGACCGTTTATCGCTCAATCCACGACTAAGAGGATCCAAACTCGACGAATGGATTAATCAATGGATCACCGACAATTTGGATCAAAAACAAAAAATGACTCAAGGGGCACTCATTACCTCCCGGTTCAAACAAGGAAAACTTGCGATTCCACTCTGGGTGATCGACCGAATGTTTACCATCATGGACCGAGTATTTGCATCGCAAAGAGAATTTGACCAGTGGCTCGGCGAGCAGGGTTTCCCAGATAAAATCCGTGAGAAAATCAGTCAGGATGTTCCTCCTACCAAAAAAATGGCAAACGATGTCCTGCTGGCCCTGGACCTACAGACTGGGAAACAAATTTGGAAAACAAGTTTATCGGGAGTGCCATCCGGACGGTCTTCTTCTTCAACACCCTGCCTTGCAGATAAAAAAATATTTGCGGTCGGAGGAAACCGCTTATTCTGTGTACTTGCCGATAATGGAAAATTACTTTGGGAATCGGCACTGGGAACCGAAGCTGTGGCGAGTTCCCCCCTTTTTTGTAAAGGTAAGATCGTAGTCCTCGCAAACACACTTCGTGCTTACGATGCTGAATCGGGAAAACAGCTGTGGGAAAATACTTCAATCCGGGGAAAAACTGCTTCGGCAATCCTGTGGACGAATGATTGGCAGGACTCCATCGTCTGTAATTCGTCCAAATCCGTCTTTTGTGTGAATCCGGAGACGGGAGAAACATTATGGGAAGGTCCCGGTGGAGGTGCATCAACCCCTGCTATTTCAGGCAATCATCTCCTGGTTCATGGTAAACAAGAAGAGGTCGGTTTGATTTGCTTTACAGCCAATTCAAAAGGAATTTCTGAAAAGTGGAGATTCCCCAAACTTACCAGGCGGACAGATTCGAGTCCTTTGATATATAAAGAAAAGGCAATTCTTTTTGGGGCAGGCATGCGACTTTGCGTTGATATGGCAAGCGGCAATGTTCTACGCAGTGTACCCGCCAAGCATGATATTTCTTCGCCAATCCTGGCTGGAGGGAAAGTCCTTGCTTATGAGATTAATGGTTCTTTCCTCACTTCGGTGGACGCTTCACCTGAGAAATTCAGTGATGAACAAAAATTCAAATTAAATGCGTTGAAATGTACCTCCCCTGCCCTCGTGGGCACAAAACTTCTCGTTAGAAATGAAAAGGGAATTTCCTGTTACGAACTGGGCAGGAACTTGCCCAACTAAGTAACCGGGCCTGAATTACTCTCAAACCTTTCTTTTTGCCTGGATAAAAGCTCGGGCAACTCGGGGAGATTCTCCCCTGCATCATTTTCTCCGACCTCCTGCTTAGCCAACTGCTGAAGTTCCTCCCATCTGGCCAACGGAAGCACGGGAGCATAGGCTATCAGTGACAGTAAGCTCTTCCACTCAATCTCAACTCTCTCAATATCACCGCTATGAAGATCGGAGCTTTCTTTAATTTCCTGCAGGAATTTTTGACGGTTTTGTAAAACTTCCATCGCACCTTCCCCATATTCTTCCGGCAACCCGCCCTTAAGGTATCCCTGACAATCTCTCAACCCATAGGTCTCACGGCATACCATGGCCAGCCTTGATTCGCTGGAAGCATAGCCACGAAATCGATGTCCGGCACGCAGGTTGACCAAGTCACTAATCAACTCATCGAGCGGATATTTCTCATCCTCAATAGCCGCCGCAATCGCAAGGCCCTCGCCCCTTGAGAAAAAGCTAAAGATTTCACCACGCACGGTCGGGCGGGCATCCTGGTCAATCAGCCCAAGTTCGTACCACACTTCGGACGGACTGAGGTTATTTAAGTCATGGGAGGATACTTTATCCTGACTGCGAAAGGGTGATTCATAAACCCTTTGTACCCGACGCATCGGTGGATTCAGCAAAACCTTGCCCCGTGCATCTTTCCATCCCAGAACAACTGCATTCTCATAGCTTAGACGGGCACGGAGTACTTTGCCCCGATCCACCAATTCAACCAGTTCGCCTCCCTGGGAGACAAGCGGAAGAATCTCCCGAAATACTTCCTCTAGCCCATGACGCCTCCATACCTTCCTGGAAAATTTCTTCTTTAGGCGGGGATTTTCTTCTGCGGTGACTTCGCGTAAACGTTTCCTGAATGACTTAATCAAAATAATTTTAGGCTGCTTCCCCGGTTCGTCCTCCTGATACATGCCCAGTGAAAGTTCACGCCCATAAACCCTGTCTTTTTTTGAACCAAAGCGGCAGGGATTCCCAATATTCACTTTTCCCAGCGTATCCGCAATAGTCAGAGGATTCACCCACTCCCCTTTGGACAAGACCAGAGCATGAGCCAACTTACTTTTGCTTTGCCCACTCCTTCGCTCCCATAAACCCACGGAGTTCCTCATCTCCACGACTTCATCCCGTTCGTCCTTGTCATCCTGATCAATCTCATCCTCCCGGTTGGGCAAATCGCCCAAAGATAAATCCAGCCCAAGCCTAACCCGCTCTTCCGAAAACAGCCGCATAGCCAGCCATCGAGCCGCCTCAATGGGATTCTTATTTTGCCGGACTGCGGCGGCCATTGAACGGATCAAAGCCGCCCAGTCCAAGGTTTTGGAACGATGGAGTTTCAAAGGACGGGCTTCGCTCATGCGGGCTTGGCGTGGTGCCACGATTACATAACCGCGGTCATCCATCCCCCTCCTACCGGCCCGGCCAAACATCTGCAAAAGTTCATCCGCCCGTAAGAGACCTAATTCATCATCGACCCGGTATTCCCTGTCTGTGACCAAGACAGAACGCATTGAAAAATTAACTCCTGCACCCAAGCCTGTGGTTGCGACCACTACCTGCAACTGCCCCGCCTTGGCAAGAGGTTCAATGACACCGGCACGCTTCGAGTAATCTAGACCACTGTGATGATAAGCAACCCGACGCTTAAGCAAGCTCAGTAATTCTTTCCCCGCAACTTTCTTTTGCTCCTGACTTAACTCCAAGGTTTCAACGGGTGGAAGCTCAGCTGCCAGCTGCCTAGCCAGATCTTCAGCCACCGCACGTCTTGGTGCAAAAATAAGCAGAGGCCCGAGGTTGGCACTCAAAGCACCCGCCACCAACTTAGGCCAATGCCCGCGTACTTTTCTTCCCCTAAAAGGGCGTCGCAGCAGCGTTTCCGCAAAAACCTCATCCAGGGGAACGGGTCTTTTCCCCTCAGAAACAAGTTCCACTTGCCTGCCGATACCTCGCAACCAGTCGGCCACCTCCAATGGGTTGGCCACGCTTCCACTCATCAGAAGTAGTCTCGTGCGGGTAGGAGTCAGGGCAATGGTCACTTCATAACCGGGCCCTCTTCGCTGATCTCCGAGAAGTTGATATTCATCAACCACAAATAAATCCGGACTCACACCCTTGGCTATACTCCCGCGCTGGGTCTCCAGGGTAGCCACCACGATGGAGGCATTTGGCTGGTACCTGATATCCCCGGTAATAAGCCCCACATCCCAACCCCTTTCTTTCCAATCCCGAAACTTATCATTAGCCAAAGCTCGCGTGGGCACAGTGTAAACGGCTTTTCCCTTCCATCCGGATTCAATCAGTTGCTCAAAAACAAAGGTTTTCCCAGCCCCTGTGGGTGCATGCAGAACAACATCATTCCCTTCACGAAGAAAATTTAAAGCCCTTCGTTGCCAGGAATCCGGCAGAGCGAGGGTTTGACCAAACTGATTGGAGTTCATTTGCATTTATCCACCTTTTCCCTTTCATAATTAAGTTTTGAGATAATACGATGAAAACTTATTGCGATTTGACCACCCCATCCGCACGCTGATGATTAATCTGATTGTAGCCTGCGATCGAAATCGCGTAATTGGAAAAAACGGCAAGCTTCCGTGGTCGATTCAAGAAGATTGGGACTATTTCATGAGAACAACGGCTGGAGGTTCCATGATTATGGGAAAAATATGCTATCAGGAATTTGAACCACATGCACCAGACAGGGATGTAATCGCAATGACCAGGGATCATGAATACCGCTTCCCTCATGCGAAAACGGCACATTCCATAAAACACGCATTGTCCTTAGCCAGTCATGACCCTATCTGGATTTGCGGAGGAGAGGCCATTTACCAAGAAGCTTTTCCATTGGCTGACCGTCTTTATCTGACCCAAATCGACGGCACTTTTGATGGCGATGTCTATTTCCCGGAATGGGAGCATACATTCACAAGTCTCATCTCCAAGCAAACAATAACCAAGGATGACACCAAATTAGATTTTTTAATTTTGGAGAAAGACTAAGATATTCAATTCTGTCCGAAAGCTTGCCTCATCAAGTAGACTCTTTATTGTCAAAATATTCCATGAATGACCTGAAATTCTTAACTTACGAAAACCTTGAGCAAATCCGGACGGAGTTTGGCACCCCAAGCTATGTCTACGACGAAATTACGCTTCGCCAAAAAGCACAAGAACTTAAATCCTTTCCCAATGCGTTTGGCCTTTTTCCACGGTATGCAATGAAAGCAGCACCGACCTCGGCCATTCTCCGTATTTTTAATGAGGAGGGGTTGGGAATAGACGCGAGTTCGATCTTTGAGGTGGAACGTGCGGTCCGGGCAGGCTTTGGAACAGAATCCATTTCCCTCAGCACCCAGGAATTAGCTGAAGATTTTCGCTATTGGGCACAGGATGGAGTCAAAATAAATCTGTGTTCGCTGAATCAAATCCAACGCTTCGGCAGTTGGAAAATAGGCGACCCTGTGGGTCTGCGTTTCAACCCGGGTACGGGATCGGGTGGAACCAACCGGACGAATGTGGGAGGCCCCTCGAGCAGTTTCGGCATATGGAAAGATGATTTGGAAAAAGCAAGGGATCTTTGCCAAGAGCTTGGACTGGAGGTTGAACGGATTCACACCCACATTGGGTCGGGCTCTGACCCTGAAGTCTGGAAAAAAGTCGCGGGCATGAGCCTTGACCTGGTTCGTGCTTTTCCTTCCGTACATACCCTTAACCTGGGAGGCGGATTCAAGGTTGCCCGCATGCCTGATGAAGTGGCAACCGACCTTCAGGAAATCGGTCAGTCGGTAAAATCGACCTTCAAACAATTTGCCGATGAAACCGGACGCAAACTGAAACTTGAAGTCGAACCAGGCACCTTTCTGGTAGCCCATGCCTGCAGTTTGGTCACATCAGTACAGGACATCACAGAGACCGGGCAGGAAGGTTATCGATTCTTAAAGCTTGATGCCGGTATGACGGAAGTGCTCAGGCCCAGTCTTTACGGAGCACAACACCCGATCCATATCGTTTCCGAACCGGAAGAACTCTCGAAACGAGAAGAAACAGAGCAGGTAGTTGTGGGTCATTGCTGTGAGTCGGGCGACTTGCTCACTCCTGCCCCCGGAGACCCGGAAACCCTGGCTCCACGCTCTCTGGTTCGAGGTGAAATTAATGATTTTTGCGTAATCGACAGTGTTGGCGCGTATTGTTCCTCCATGACTGCAAAAAACTATAACTCCTTCCCGGAAGCGGCTGAAATCCTTAAAAAACAAGAAGGTAATTTAGCTCTTATGAGAAAGAGGCAAACCTTCGAACAATTAATTGAAAACGAAGTTGTTCCGTGAAAGTAAGTGGACTTGGTCATTTCCCGCTAGGCACGCCAGTCCCGAACAAAGAACATGCAGTCTGCGTAAGTTTACCCACTTTTGATGATGTCATTGGATACGAAGAAAGAAGACCCGAAACTTTGCAAAGACTGCCTTCTGGCTATCCCCGGTTTGTAAGACATCGTAAAGTCAGAGAACTGGCAGAGTTCTGGAATCAAACCCATTCCCTGCATAATCAGGATTTATTCTTTTTTCCTAACGCCAACGACTGGGAATTTGCCAAGGAAACAATCGGGATATCCAATGCCACCACTGAAGATGGCGAAAATTATCTAATTGCGGGTCTCCCCCCTGGCTCTGAGGAAAGCATACGATTACATAAATTTTTCCAGCATTCGGGCTGCGGTCTCTCTTCCCGCCATGCAGAAAAAATCCTGGAATCACTGGGACAAACGGTCGTAACTGAAGCCATCACCCCAAATGCGGATGCGGAACTGGAAATTAAAAAAATTATTTCCAAAGCCCATGGTCCTCAAATTGACCCAGATGATGTTCTCATTGCTTCTTCAGGTGCGAACGCTTTCACCTCGGTGTTTCGTTCCGCTCTTGAATTATCAAGAAATAAGAACAAAGGAATATGGATAAGGGTCGGCTGGCTCTATTTGGATACCATTGAAATCATGGACTTGCTCCGTGAAAAACAAGAAAAGATCATTGATCTTCACACACCGGAGGAATTTGAGACCATTGAGGAAATTTTTCATCAGCATGGCAGTAATATTGCAGGCGTGGTGACTGAATTCCCAAGTAACCCTCTGCTCCATTCATGTAATCTTGAAAAAGTACGAGAATTAACCAGCCGTTATGATTCGGTGCTGATTGTCGACCCAACCATGGCATCACCGAAAAACGCCAAGGTTTCGGGTTATGCGGATGTCGTAATCAATAGCTTGACCAAGTATGCAAACTGGGAAGGAGATGTGATGATGGGAAGTGCGGTCTTTCCCAAAAGCTCGACCCTGGGTTTGGAAATAAAAAGAAAAGCAGTGGAATATTCCACCCGACCTTACATAAGGGATATGGAACGAACCGCGGAGCAAATTCCTTTTTACAATAATTTCATCGATCGGACAAACCAGTCGCAGGAAGAGATTGTCAATTTTCTTCAGTCACATCCAAAGGTTAAAAAAGTCTTCTGGGCTTATCAGGAGAGCACCGGAAACAATTATACAAGAATTGCAGGTGAACATAAACCGGGGTGCGTCGTAAGCTTCGAAGTCGATGGCTGTTTCAAGGATTTCTACGATAACCTCGACCTTTTAAAAAGTCCCAGTTTTGGCACTGAATTCTCACTTTGCTGCCCCTACATCTATCTTGCACACTATAACCTAATTAGAAATACAAGCGGGCAGGAAAAACTCAGGCATGCAGGACTTTCGCCTGAACTGCTGCGGTTATCTGTGGGTCTTGAAAGCCCGGATGAAATTAAGCAAAAAATAGCCCTAGCATTAAAAAAATGCTAGGGCTGAGTTGAAAAGCTTTTGCTCTGGAAAATTACTCGAAAGTAAAAGGATCGAGAACCTTACGAATCCGACGCTTGGAAAGCCTGACATAAGCAGGCAAGCCGTTTTCATAAGGGACTTCAACCTCTCCCTGGAGGAGCGGCTGGCAATACTTGATAAATTTTGCGGTCATGCTTACCCCGTCTTCCGCAATCCAATCAGATGGAATTTCTTTCACGCCGTTAGCGATTTCAGAAAGAGGTGCCAAACCGGTCTCACACTCATAGGTATCTCCTTCTGCACGAACGAGGATTACCATTTTATCGGTCTCGCCATCAATCGCAGCTTTTACTGCTGCCTGACCAGCCATAAAGGCTTCATCATTATCCGTCTGGGATGAACAGTGAGTTGCAGCACGCTGACCAGTTCCGAGTTTGGAGGAACGGGCTTTCACAGCCAGATTGCTCTCGATGTAATTAGCGAGAAAGTCTCCGATACCACCAAGTTGCTGGTGTCCGAATGCATCCTGACTGTTTGTGCTGTTTGCAACATAGTTGCCATCTTTATCAATCAGACCTTCCCCCACAACTACCAGACAATAGCGGTTCTTCTTGAGAACTCTTTGGACATCGTCCAAAAATCTCTCTTTTGAGAAAGGAAGTTCCGGTAGATAAATAAGATGCGGAGCATCATCTGGATGGTCTTTTCTTTTAGCAAGGGTGGTACCAGCCGCGATCCATCCGGCATTTCGTCCCATTACCTCGACGATTGAAACAAGATCATGTTGTCCCATTGCTTCGTGATCCAATGCAGTTTCACGAACGATGGTCGATACATATTTCACTACACTTCCATATCCTGGGCAGTGATCGGTGGTTACCAAATCATTATCAATGGTTTTTGGCACTCCGATAACTCGCAAGGGATAGTTCTTGGACTGGGCGAGTTTGGAAATTTTATCAGCGGTGTCCTGGGAATCATTTCCTCCGCAGTAAAAAAAATAACGAATATTATGCGCTTCAAAAACCTCAAGAATCCGCTCGTATTCACGGTCTTGTTTTAATTTGAACCGGCAAGTACCCAAAGCGGAAGCAGGCGTGTAGCGTAGTCCACGAATGTTTTGCTGAGACTCCTCGGCCAAATCCATAATTTCTTCTTTCAGGATTCCCAACACTCCATTCATGCCTCCATAAACCTCTTCGATACAGGGATGATTCAGTGCTTCCGAGACGACCCCAGCCACACTTGCGTTAATAACGGCGGTTGGTCCACCCGATTGGGCGACCAAACAATTTCCTATTAATTCCTCTGCCATGATGATGTTATGATGTAAAAATGAGCGAACAAACAATGCACATTCAAAATGCGAAATTGGCAATCGCAAAAATCACCCATTCTGGGAATAGGCAGAGAGTTCAAAATCCGGCTTAGAGAATACTGGATGGGCTGTATTTTTTGGCATCCGGATACCGGACAGACCAAGATTTGACCCGTTTCAGGAAATGATCGACCTGGCTATGGGCAGCTCCAACAGAAGCCTCACCCTGCTTAATAATCTTGCGAAGATCTGAAATTTTCAACCCGATCCTTTTATCTTTAGCCAGTCTTTGTACGAGATCATTTTCAGAAATCTTGCCGTTTCGTAAATCCCGAACCGTAGCCAGTGCATGCTCTTTGATTGCGGCATGGGCATCCTCCCGTCCGGCTCCCGCCTTAACCGATTCCATCATCACGGTCGTCGTGAGTAGGAATGGTAAATATTTTTTCCTTTCCGTACCAATAACCGAGGGGAACACCTCCATTTGTCGAAGAACCGTAAGAAAAGTGTCAAGCATACCGTCGATCGCAAAAAAAGCATCAGGTAACATCACCCGTCTGACTACGGAACAAGATACATCTCCCTCATTCCACTGATCCCCGGAAAGTTGCGAGGCCATGGCTAAGTAGCCATTTAAGATCGCATGAAAACCATTAATTCGCTCACAACTACGACTGTTCATCTTGTGAGGCATGGCTGAGGAGCCAGTCTGTCCTTTGGCAAAGCCTTCCCCGAGAAGTTCATGCCCGGCCATAATACGGACGGTTTTGGCAAAGCTTGCGGGCCCCGAACCCAAACGGACTAATAAAGAAACCACTTCAAAATCCAAACTACGCGGATAAACCTGGCCTACATTCTCCCAATTTGAAGTGGCCCCCAGATGATGCATGACTTTTTGATCAAGCTGTTCAGCCTTTTTTGCACTACCCAACAAGGTAACTTGGTCGAGTCTTGTACCAACCGCTCCTTTAATGCCCCTGTATGGATAGGTTGCACACAGACGGGAAAGGCTCTCCATGGTATGCTCCAATTCCTCTCCCCAGTTGGCCATTCTTTTTCCAAGAGTAGTCAATTGAGCCGGTACATTGTGTGAACGAGCGGTCACCGCCAGCTCTTTGAACATTTTTGCTTTTTCACCCAAGGCAACCAGACAGGCAACCGACTTTTCCAGAACAAGGCTCAAGGCCCGATGGGTTTGCAATTGCTCCACATTCTCGGTCAAGTCGCGACTCGTCATTCCTTTGTGGGCATGCTGGTGTCCGGATAATTCAGCAAATTCCTCTAAACGTGCCTTAACATCGTGCTTGGTCACAATTTCCCGATCACGGATGGAATCAAGGTTGACCAACCCTTTGATCTGTTCAGATTGATCAATCGCTTTTTTTTCAATTTTGATCCCGAGTTCCTTTTGGGCTTTCATCACAGCGATCCAGAACTCGCGCTCCATGATTACTTTTCCAGTTGGCGACCAGAGGGATACCATCGAAGAAGAGGCATAGCGATCAGCTAGAATGTTAGGTATTTCAAATTTTTCCATATGTAATTAAAATTCTTTCAATCTTTCGCAGACTTTGCGGATTATAAATTCAGGGGTTGAAGCACCGGCTGTAACTCCGACAGTCTCAAAATTATCGAAATCAGCCTTTTCAATATCTTCGGCCGTTTCGATGTGAAAAGTAGGGCGGTCATGGGATGCAGCCAGTTTGGCTAGTTTACGTGTGTTTGCAGAATGTTTACCGCCAATCACCACGATTGCATCGGCCCCTTCTTTAACAAGGTCGACTAAATCGGACTGTCTTTCCTTGGTTGCTCCACAGATCGTATCAAAGACAAGCAACCCAGGGTACTTCGTAGATAGCAAATTACTCAAAGTCTTAAATTCATGAGTGAACATGGTGGACTGCGAAACCATGGCGACCTTTTCTCCCAGATCCGGAAGCTTACTGATATCGAGCGCACTGGCCACCACATGAGCTTTCCCATTGGCGTACCCCATCAATCCAATAACTTCTGGATGCTCGGGGTCCCCAAAAATTACGATCGAGAATCCTTTTTCGGCATGTGACTTCACTTTTCCGGCAATAATTCCAACATCCGGGCAAGTTCCATCTCGAAAGGGTAAACCCAGGTTTTTTAAATAATCCCTGCGCTGGGGAGAAATTCCATGAGCACGAACGACCACTACCGATTCTTTTGAACTCTCATCGTTTAATTCGATTTTTTTCTTACTTTGATAATCGCCAACCTCCTGGATGTCATCTTTGCTCAGAGCATCCATCATCTGACGGTTATGAATCAGTGGCCCATCGGTATAAACAGTACGACTTCCCCCTTGGGACTCTTCCCGTGCAACCTGAATTGCACGCTCTACTCCCCAACAGAACCCGGCACTTTTAGCTCTTATTACTTTCATACTCGTATTTACCTTACTATCTCTTCCTGGCTACTGGTTCAATATTGATTTGCCACACCCTGTTTTTCGGAAAAGAAATAATATATGAAAATTGCTTCTTCCATGTCGCTTCTCTTTTGCTTGCTAACGACTTTTGTCACTTCTTTGGCATTATCGCTTCAAGCGGAAGAAAAAAATAGCCCTTACACACTCGGTCCGGCCACTCGGGATGGAATCGGAAAGTTTTACATGGGTCGGGAAATATCCAAGGTGATGGGACACTTGGGTGCATCCTGGTTGGAACGGCCCAAGCGTGAACAGGAAGAAAGAACTGATCTTTTGATTAAGGGCTTAGACCTTAAACCAACGGATAAAATTG
>JBMYOA010000021.1:0-17410 GCA_049598825.1 Opitutales bacterium
TTTTGATCGCACGATCGATATTATCCGCAGGCATGTTCGACTGCTTCGCTTTGGTGATCAATGTTCTTAGCCTTGGATTGAACTCCGGATCTTTACCTCCGTCGCGAGTGGCAAGGGAAATCTCTTTACTAATAACACTAAATATCTTGCCACGTTTCGCATCAACAGCTGCCTTGTGCCTCTTGGTCGTTGCCCATTTACTATGTCCAGCCATGTGAATTGATTGAATTCAGGAATTATAATTCGTCAAGTATCCTTGCTTAATCTTTCGCGTAAGAATTGATAAGCCTGTTCTGTTTTTTCCTTTTTCTCCAAAGACGCTTTTCGTTTGGAGGAAGACATTTCCGCCAGTTTTTTATCGGAGTAATGAGAAAGTCGTTCTTTATACAAACGCTCCAATTCCTCTTTCTTTATTGGACCTTTCAGTTTTAGCCCAAGAAAATTTCTATGTCTTCTCTCTTCGTCACTAATTTCCTCTGAAGTAATTCTGTTTGGCTTTTCTGATTGTCTATCAAACTTTTGCCCTGAATTGGATCCTAAGGCTTTAGTTTTATCTGTAGCCAATGGTTCTCTTTTCGTAATGAGGGTCTGTAGTATGGTCATTAGGTTTTGGACCGTCCAATAGAGAACCAAGGCAGACGAAAAGAAATAGAGGAAAATAAGAAACATGAAAGGCATGAACCGCATCATTTTCGCATTTATCCTTTGAGCTTCACTCATTTGCGGCCCAAGTTGCATCGGGGTTAGCCGCATTTGGAACCATTGAGTTACAACCATAAGGATCGGAAGTAAATTGGCCGAAAATCCAAAAATTTCTGTAATCTGATCTTGCTCGGAAAGATCTCGTGCCCACAAAAATTCTTGCCCATAAAGTTCGGCTGCAGACCGAAGCATCCAAAACATCCCCAAAAAGATGGGTATTTGAATCATAATTGGCCAACACCCCGCAAATGGATTTACCTTATGTTCCTTGTAAAACTTCATCATTTCCTGATTCAGTTTTTGCGGACTACCTTTGTGCTTTTCGCGCAGGGCCGCCATCGGTTCCTGAAGTGCTTGCATTTTTTTCTGCGAGCGGGTGGCTTTAGCAGTCAAAGGCCAAAGTATAAGTTTCATCAAGATAGTAAGAACGATGATACCCAATCCATAACTTCCAAGAATACCGCTAAAGAGATCCAGCAAATAGCTCAAAGGTTCTGATATCCACCAAAACACTCCAAATTGCATAACCTTATTTTGATCTGAGCCTAGTTCGGAAAGTAATTTGTGGTCTTTTGGTCCTGAATAAACTTCAAGCTCTAGATTGCGAACCTCTCCGGGAGCTAAAACTCCGAGGGCAAATGTAATATTACCACCAACACCTGATTGAGTCTCAGTATCATTGGAATCTTTCTTTTTAACTGATTCACCCTCAACTAAAATTTCTCCCAAAGAATTAATGGGTCTTATGAGATTAACGAAAAACTGGTTATTAACGCATACCCATTTAGCTTCAGATAACAGCCTGGGTTCCATTTTTCCATTCGCACCCATTTCATTGAGCTGTATAAACTCCTCGGCTTCACCGTCAATTCTACCACTGCATTTGGCACAGGAACATCCTTCGGCCAAGGGCGGCCCCGAGTTGTAGTAGCCGACATTTAGGTAGGTAGAAGAATTGTCGAACGGATTATATAACCTGGGAATTTGAAAGGCTGATCCCAAGTGTAACTTTATTTTGTCAAGCTGTACCGGGTAGTCATTAAGATTTTCAATAGAAGTCCTGTGATTAATCAAATAGGAAGAATTATTTTCACGCCAGTATTCGCGGGTGATTTTAATTTTATCATTTGAAATCCAGTCGAATGAAATCCTTTGGTTATTGATATCTTCGATACTGGTGAAGTTTTTGGTATTATTAAACAAGCCAATTTCAGATCCGTCCGTTTTGTGGAATGAAATCCCTAGAAGCGGAGTACCGGGTTGTGTCATTTCATAAGCCTTACTGAGTCGGTCATGCTTATGTAGATGTATATTTCTTATTGATCCAAGATGACTCGTAAAAGTAAGGGAGGAATATTCATTGGAAAACCCATTGAATAAAGTTTCTGATTCTTCCGTTTCTCCAATTAGCAATTCATTCCCGGCATTCACAATACCAGGAATTTTCTTGATGGAAGAGTCATTAGATTCAGACAATCCAATACTTAAATTTGAATCTACCACCTTAGAGGGAGCAGCTGGTGCTGCGTTATTAGTCCTTTCGATTTGTTCCTCGCTTTGCTTCCAGATAAGAAAAAAAGCACCAACCAGAAACAAGAAACCTATTATATAGTTTTTCATTTCAGTACACTGAGTTTATCTAAAAAACTTATGAATTCAGTCTCCAGGGTTTGAAATTCTTGATCGAGCATTTCTTTGCGTGGCAGAACAATCATCGAGACTGTGCTTTGTATTTTCGGGAAATTCCTCCTGAACAATTCACGGACCATTCTTCTCGCCCGGTTTCGAATGTGTGCATCTCCTAACTTCCGGGTCGTTATAATTCCTATTCTCACAGCTTTGTTTTTCGTGCAATGGATGGCTTGCCCCCAAAAAAATGGAGTTCTGACTTTAAGTTTACTTCTCTTTACTTGCCAGAAGTCTTCTTTCGTAAGCAGTCTCATTGACCGCGAGAACTTTTGCCTCACGAAATTTCTGAGGATTACCTGAAACGACGGGCAACCGAGGCGGTTAATCGAGCACGACCTTTCTGCCGTCGGTTCTTTAATACCTTGCGGCCAGATGCTGTTTGATTGCGTTTACGGAAGCCAAACTTGCGAGCACGGCGTATCTTTGAGGGGTTGTATGTAGGTTTCATCGGAAAAACTGACAAATGTTAAAAAAAATCACTCCAAAGTCAAACATTCTACTAAAATCAAATTGCTCCTTTGATCTTGCGAAATAAAATTTAGCTGACATGATGAGTGTTTTGGTTGTCCCGTTCGTCTAGCCAGGTCAGGACACCGGGTTTTCATCCCGGCAACAGGGGTTCGAATCCCCTACGGGACGCCACTTTTCTTGCGAACTTCTAAAAGAAGTCTAGATAACACCCCATGCCTTTAAAATCACCTGACATCATTGTAAATGGGGCAACGCATAATAATTTAAAAAACATAAGCCTGCAAATTTCACCCGGGGAGTTGACGGTTATTACAGGTTTAAGTGGGAGTGGTAAGTCTACTTTATTATTTGATGTGCTCCATGCCGAAGGACAAAGAAGGTATGTAGAAACCTTCAGCCCCTATGTGAGGCAATTTCTTGATACCCTACCTAGACCTGAAGTTAAATCGATAGAAAATGCCAGACCATCTATAGCCGTTGAACAAAAGAATTCAGTAAGAAATTCGAGATCGACTGTTGGAACAATGACTGAATTGTGTGATTACTTTAAAGTTTGGTTTTCAGCCGTGTCCTCCTTGTTTGACCCACAAACAGGACAAGAAATCAAACCGGAGACTGCCGAATCTCAGGCAAACACTCTTTTAAAAAAACATTCCGCCCAGAACATAGTTATAGGCTTTCAGTGTAAGCGGCCTGAAAAGTTGGCGTTTTCAGAATTCAGTACCTTTCTTGAGAGGGCAGGACACTCACGAATTTTAATAAATGGAGAATATCTAAAACTTTCTTCATTAAAAAAAACAAGTATTGAAATTAAAGAAGCATTTGTAGTCGTTGACAAAATCCAAAACAAAAGAAAAAACCGCTCCAGGCTGATAGAAGCTATTTCGATCGCTATCGAAAAGGGTCACGGTATAGCTGAAGTAAGAACTGAAGATGGGAAAGTTCTAGAATCTTTACTTGTAGGTCTGCGTTCAAAATCAAGCGGCAGAACATTTACCTCACCCAAACCAAATTTATTTTCATTCAACTCACCGCAAGGTGCATGTCCGCAGTGCAGAGGTTTTGGAAGAACTATCTCCATAGATAGTAACAAAGTTATACCTGACCCTTCACTATCTCTTTCAAACAATGCCATCCGTGCATTCTCTGGAAAGGTATTTAATCACTGCCAAGACGACTTATTGGCATACTGCAGTGAGGGACATATTGATGCTAAAAAGCCAGTGGCTGAATTTTCCGCTAAAGAAGAAGATCTCTTGTGGAATGGTGACCCAGATTACCAAGAAGGATCCTCAAAATGGTATGGAATTAATAATTTCTTCAAATGGGTTGAGAAAAAAACATATAAAATGCACATTCGTGTATTTCTTTCAAAGTATAGAGGTTATTTTGAATGCTCAGCATGCAAGGGGAAAAGATTGGGCGAAGAATCCACTCTGTGGAAATGGAACGGAAGGTCTCTTCCTGAATTATACGCTATTCCTGTAGACGATTTGTCTGTGCTCTTGCCCAAAGAGATGGAATCTAGGGACCAAAAAATCAACCTTGCCCTCGAGGGTATAAAGCAAAGACTTCAATATCTACAAGATGTTGGGCTCGGGTATTTAACTCTAGATCGCTCCACTAAAACACTCAGCGGTGGAGAGACACAAAGGGTCAATCTCACAACTTGTCTAGGCTCTTCGCTAACAGATGCGATGTTTGCATTGGACGAACCGACGATTGGATTACATGGCAAAGATGTAGGTAATTTAATTAAAATATTAAGAAAACTTGCTGATGCTGGGAATTGTGTATGCGTAGTCGAACATGACGAAAATGTCATTCGAGCAGCTGACAAAATTATTGAGATTGGGCCAAAACCCGGATCAAAGGGAGGGGAGGTTGTGTTTAAGGGAAATCTTAAAAATCTTCTCACATCGAAACAATCCCTGACCGGCAAGTGGCTTTCTAAGAAGGTTAATGAAGAAATAAAAGTTAATTCTAGCAAAATGCGACCTGCGACTAATGGGCACATAAAAGTTCATAACGCGAGCATACACAATTTAAATAAATTTTGCACAAAAATCCCTCTTGGCAAATTGGTTTGTATTGCCGGAGTATCTGGCTCGGGCAAATCAACTCTTGTTAATCATGTTCTTTATGAAGGATTATCTGTTGATGGAAGTGCAGGCAATGGAACAGTCACCGCAAATAAAAATTTTGATGAAGTAATTCTCATTGATCAAAACACAGTGACGAAAACCCCTCGGTCTAACCCTATTCTTTACACGGATGGATGGAGTCCCATAAAAGAAGCACTTGGTAGGACTGAAGATTGCAAACTCCTCGGTTACCTCCCCAGTGATTTCTCTTTTAATAGTGGCAATGGCAGGTGCGATGAATGCGGAGGGCTTGGTTACGAGGTTGTTGAAATGCAATTTCTCTCAGATTTACAGATACCATGTAGTTATTGTAATGGGATGAGGTTTAAAGACGATATACTAAGCGTTAAGCTTGAAAATCTATCGGTCTCAGAAATTCTTAACCTAAGCGTTGAAGACGCTCTAGGTTATTTTTCCAATCTTCCCAAAACCCAGCGTAAATTAAAACTATTACAATCGGTGGGCCTTGGATACCTCACGCTTGGGCAACCTTTAAATACTCTTTCCGGTGGCGAGTCCCAAAGGCTCAAACTTGTAAAATACCTTGGCTCCATTTCCAAAGGCAAGTTTCCTTCAATTCTGCTGATTGATGAACCAACAACAGGTTTACACATGCAGGATGTTAATAATCTTATTAATACCCTTACGAGTATTGTTGATTCCGGACACTCAGTTATAGTTGTTGAACATAACCCTCAAGTCTTAAGAAGTGCCGACTGGATCCTAGAAATGGGTCCTGGGGCAGGAATCAACGGAGGCAATATTGTTGCAACCGGTAGCCCACTTTCTTTGCAAAAGAAAGGTACACTGACATCAAAGTTTATATTTTCCGACACTCGTTCTTCTTCGAACTCACCAAAGCGTTATGGACAAAAAGCTCCCTTAATCAATAAACGAAACCTTTCCATTGTCGGTGCGAGAGAAAACAACCTACAAAACCTAGATCTAAAGATACCTCATGGACAATTTGTGGTAGTGACGGGACCTTCCGGATCCGGTAAATCCTCTTTAGCGTTCGATGTAATATTTGCTGAAGGGCAGAGACGTTTTATGGAATCTATGAGTGCTTATGCCAGGCAATTCGTAGAGCAGATGAGCAAACCCAATGTAGACTTCATTGAAGGTATGCAGCCAACTGTCGCAATTGAACAAAGGGTAACGCGTGGTTCTAAAAAGTCGACGGTAGGGTCAATCACCGAGATCGCTCAATACTTGAGACTACTCTATGCCAGGCTTGGGATACAGCTTAGTGAAACAACTGGCAAGCCACTTGAGCAGTCAAGTGCTCAACAAATAGAGCAAAATATAATTAAATTTATCAAGAAGCTCTTTAATTCTAAATCCAACTCTTCGATCAAACTACTTTCCCCCCTAGTCACTAATCGTAAAGGGCATCATAAACCAATTGTTAACTGGGCTTTGGAGAAGGGGTTCGACACAGTTAGGTGTGACGGTCAATTCCTCGATACGGAAGGATTCGAAGGACTCGATCGCTATCGATTGCATGACATCGAAGTAGTAGTAGGAAATTGGGAAAAGCCACCTTTCATTGCTCACCTTAAATCATCAATTGATCTGGCTCTTAAAACTGGTAAAGGCAGATGCCTCCTAGTTTATGGCGATAAAGGAGAAGAAAAATGGTTTTCCACTAGGAGGGTAGACCCAACGACTGGAAACACATACCCAGACTTGGAGCCTGCCTTATTCTCCTGGAATTCTGCAAAGGGTAGGTGCTCTTACTGCAAAGGATATGGAAAGATTTATGACTGGATGAAGGAAGATTTACCGGCCAGTGGTGATTGGTGGAAGATAGAGGATGGGAGTATCTGCCCAAAGTGTGATGGACAAAGATTAGGACCTACAGCAAGAAATGTAATGTTGGAGTCACGGGAACAAAAACAATTATCACTACCCGAATTACTATCATTACCGCCCTCCAAAATTACAGATTTCCTCACTTCCCTGAAAATAAAAGTTTCTGAAAAACCCATCCTTCAAAGCATAATTCCGGAAATAACTGACCGCCTGGGTTTTATGAAAAAAGTGGGATTAGAATACCTGACACTTGACAGAGAAACATCTTCATTATCAGGTGGAGAGGCACAAAGAATAAGACTTGCAAGCCAACTGGGGTCGAATTTGTCTGGAGTTTTATATGTTTTGGACGAGCCATCTATTGGCTTGCATCCTGTTGATAACCAAAGGCTGATAGATGCACTGCGAAAACTCCTGAATCGAGGGAATTCACTTGTTGTAGTCGAACACGACATAGAAACAATAGAACAAGCAGACTTTATTATCGATATTGGCCCCGAAGCCGGCTCAAAAGGAGGACAAATTGTTGCATGTGGGCAAATCAACCATGCTATTGAGGAAAGAGCATCTGCGTACACCGGTTCAAAAGAGGTTTTTAAAAAGCTTAATCTTCCCAAAGGAATCAGGAGTTCAGATGACCCTAACTGGATACACCTACAAAAAGCACACTTTCGAAATATTAAGAGTACTTCATTTGCTATACCTAAAGCCCGCCTGACTGTTTGTTGCGGAGTCTCTGGGGCCGGAAAGTCAACTTTGGTGCGAGGTATTCTTTTTCCTAGTATCAAAGAGGCTATTTCTGAAAACGAGTCATCTTTAGTCACCGAAAAAGGCCAAATCAAAAACGGGCACACCTTTAGCAAAGCCATAGAGGTCGATCAAAAGCCGATCGGCAAAACATCCAGGTCTACCCCGGCCACTTACTTGGGCGTTTGGGATAAAATTAGGAGTCTTTTTGCCCAAACGCAGGAGTCTAAGGCCCTGGGATTTAGTTCCAGTACTTTTTCTTTTAATGTCAAAGGAGGACGATGTGAATCTTGCAAAGGAAATGGTAAGGTTAAGCTGGAAATGAACTTTCTTCCAGATTCCTACATATCCTGCTCATCTTGTAATGGGAAAAGATTTAAGGACGAAATACTTTCATTGACATGGAATGAAAAAAATATTGCCGAGATTTTAAATTTAACTTTTGAGGAAGCTCGCGACTTTTTCGATTTTGATCACTCCCTGAAAGAAACCTTTGGCTTGATGGTGGAAACGGGGCTTGGATATTTAAAGCTTGGGCAAGCTTCACCCACCTTATCCGGAGGGGAAGCACAGAGGCTTAAGTTAGCTTCCGAACTCTCAAAAGGAATTGATGCTTTCAAATATTCCAATCGCCCAAAAGCGAAGCCTACCTTTTATGTTTTAGAGGAACCAACGATTGGGCTACACCAAAAAGACCGAATGAAATTGTTACACCTACTTCGCAGACTCGTGAAGGAAGGAAATACAGTGGTGGTGGTTGAGCATGACATAGAGCTTATTGCTGCAGCTGATTACATTATTGAAATGGGACCCGGAGGGGGTGAAAAGGGCGGACAAAAAATCTTTCAAGGATCTGTAAACAATTTACTCAAATCAAAACGCAGCCTAACTGCAGCGTTCGTCAAAAAAGCCAACGAATCTTTTATCTTTCAATCCTAATAAAAATTTTCTTACCTGCCTTGATGACCATTTCGTTCTGTTCTGGCTCAAAATCCAGTGCCATTTCAGGATCATCAACTCTTACATTATCGAGCTTGATTGCCCCCTGTTTCACCAGTCTTCTAATTTCACCCTTTGAGCCAAACTTATCTGTCGAAGCCAAGACATTCAATAGGCTTACTTTTTCTAAACTTAATGAAGAAAGAGAAAAAGTGGGCATTTCTTCAGGTACTTTCCCTTTAGAAAACACTTTAGAAAATTCTTCTCTTTCTTTTTTTGCGATCGAGTCCTCAAAAAACAAAGAGGTTAAAGATTCTGCCAATGCTTTTTTTGCATCCATCGGATGAAGCTGCTTCATTTCCTCGATTTGCGTATCCGAGTAATTTAGGAGCAGTTGAAAATATTCCCACATGGCTTCGTCCGACAACGACATCGCCTTGCCGAAAATATCTTTAGCGGAATCATTAAAAGCTATATAATTATCATAACTCTTAGACATTTTGCGTACTCCATCCAGACCAACGAGTAAAGGCATTGTCAAAACTGCCTGAGTATTCATTCCGATGTCTTTTTGTAAATTTCTGCCTACAAGCATATTGAATAACTGATCACTCCCGCCAATTTCGATATCAGATTCTAAAATTACTGAGTCATAGCCTTGAATCAGGGGATACATAAACTCGACCATTGATATAGGTTGGTTGGATTTAAATCTTTTGGAAAAATCATCTCTCTCCAGCATTTGAGCTACTGTCATTTTTCGAGTCAGATTCAGAGCATCCGCAAATGTCATCTTCGAAAACCATTCACTATTTCTTCGTACGATGGTCTTGCTTTCATCCAAAACCTTGAAAGCCTGATCCAAGTATGTTTCTGCATTTTCTTCCACTTCACTTGCGGTTAGTTCAGGACGCAGATCAGACCTTCCACTTGGATCTCCAATTCTGGCAGTGTAATCACCAATTAACAAAATTGCATCATGTCCTGCATCCTGAAATTGCTTTAACTTATTAAATACGACGAGATGTCCAAAAGTGAGATCAGGGCGAGTCGGATCAACACCAAACTTAACCTTGAGTTTTGCACCAGAAGAAATCTTTTCGACAAGTTCTTCCTTTCCAATAATGGTTTCGGTTCCTGAAAGTAATGTGTTTATTTCCATATATATAAATTCTCTTTAAAAGATAAAGGGGTACAGGACGAGTGCAGAATCGATTTTATTCGGTGTATAAGTGTGATTCCGCTTGCTTTCAGCCCCCACAACATTACCAAATTATTCCTTTAACCCCTTTAACATATCCGAAAATGAGTTTAAACATTGGCGATAACGCTCCTGACTTTTCCTTAAAAACTAAAAACGCAGATGGTCTGAAAGATATTTCTCTTAGTGATCATAAAGATAAACAGCCGGTAGTTTTACTATTCTTTCCTTTTGCTTTCACCAGTGTTTGCACTGAAGAAACTTGCTCTGTAAGGGATGATATTTCCTCTTATAATGACCTGAACGCACAGGTATATGGTATTAGCGTAGATAGCCCGTTTGCTCAGGAAATAATGGCTCAAAAGGAGAACTTGAATTTTCCTCTTTTAAGCGACTTTAATAAAGATGTTTCAAAATCATACGGAGTCCTCTACGAAGACTTCATTGGATTTGCCGGTGTTTCGAAAAGGGCGGCGTTTGTAGTTTCAAAAAGCGGAGTCATCTTACACGCATGGTCTTCTGATGATCCGAAGCAATTGCCAGACTTTGGTGCAATCAAAGATGCTCTGAAATAATCGTCAAGATACTTACCCGGCTTCCTTATTTGATTTTGCAACATAGCATAACCTTTTTCAATGAAGTTCTGTTTTTGTTGCTATTATATATATCAAAAAAGAAAAAACTCTGCCTTGTTTCGCTTCATTTTGGGCCTTCTTGACAGATAATTTCATCTGAGTGCAGAGGATTTTCGTGAACAAAGAAACTCATTACCAAGTTCACGACTCTCCCAAAGCAGCTGTCTTACAGGTATTACAAAAAGCTTCTTACACTAATTGTGAACCCGTAAGAAACTTTTTTGATAAGAAATTCAATGCAGGACAACGATCTTTCATTGTTGATTTTGCTAATTGTACAAGCGTCGACAGCACTTTTCTTGGAATTCTTGTCCGCTTAGCCCTAAATTTAAGAAATTCAGAAGATTCAGGAAAACTAGCTTTAGTAAATTTAAATGGAAGGAATCTGGAAACTGTAAAAAACTTGGGTATTCATAGAATAGCTGAGATAAGTTCTCACGCAGTAGAAAGTGTTAAGGATTTGGAGTCTCTCTCTGAAAATGGACAAGATGACATAGCCTGCTCAGAAACCATTTACGAAGCACATAAAACTCTGATGAACTTAAACGAAAAAAATCTTCGGATGTTTTGTGATGTCGTTAGTTTTCTCGAACAGGAAAACGAGCGCTCAAAATAGCTTATTACGGTGAACCCATTTATCCTATTTTTTTCAGGTCTACTTATTGGAGCCAGCCTCTATTTTTTTCATCGAAGAGAAAGCAGAAAGTTTGCAGCCTTGTTAAAAGATAAAAATGCCAGACTCGAACAAGAGAAAAAAATTGTAGTTGAGTTCATGCATAACCTCGCAGTTGCAATAGGCGAAGGAGTGCCAAGAAAAGAACTCTACCAAAGAATTGCACACACCGCTGTAATAACTACGGGTGCCATGAGTGCGTGTATTTACGAAAAAACTAAAAGTGGTAGGCTTCAAGGTGTTGCCGTTGAAGGTCTTTTCCCTCCACAGCGTGCGATCAAGCAATCAAAGTTGAAAGAAGGTGAATCTAGGGCGAGGTTTTTAGAGACTATCTTAACATCCGAAACGCTTGAGGAGGGAGAGGGTATAGTTGGTCAAGTGGCTAAGACAGGAAAACCCGTACTAGTTGAAGACGCAACCGTGGACCCACGAGTTGTTTTGCACAAAGACGACTCATTGAAATCAAAGTCCCTAGTTTATGCTCCGTTGATCCACGATGATCGCAGTTATGGAGTTTTAGTTGTAGCTAACCCAACAAACGGATTATCTTTTTCTCAAATGGACTTTTCACTGATAAGTTCTCTCGCTGAACAAGCTGCACTTGCCATTAAAAACTCGGACGCCATGAACCTAAGACTGGAAAAATCGCGTATTGATTCCGACCTGCACTTGGCAAGCGAAGTACAAGAGCTTTTCTTAACTCAGAAGTTTCCGGCATATAAAGGGATTGAACTCGATGCACAGTATCTCCCGTCTGCTCAAGTGGGGGGAGATTTCTACGATTTTTATAAGCTTTCATCAACGAAGTTTGGGGTGTGTGTCGCAGATGTTTCCGGTAAAGGAGTCCCGGCTTCACTACTTATGGCGATATGCCAAACCAATCTGCGGCATTTTGTCCAAAAATCAGGACAGCCATCCGTAATTCTAAAAAATCTCAATCAACAACTTGAACAACGAATCCGGCAAGATATGTTCATCACCTTGTTCTTTGCAATTATAGATACAAAGAACAAAAAAATCACTTATTCAAGGGCAGGGCATGAGCCTGGTTTAATTCTTAGAGCTACGACCGACGAGAAGGGTGAGGATGCATCGAAGATTGAAGAGCTACATGGTGGAGGGATGGCCGTGGGAATGGTGCCATGTGAAATCTTTGATGAAATGATTGAGGATCATGAGACCAATTTTGAAAATGGTGATTGCTTACTTCTTTATACTGACGGCGTGACAGAGGCCACGAATGATGAGGGCGAAGAATTCGGAATAAAAAACCTCGAAAACTTTGCGATCACTAATAGTAACCTAAGTCCTAAAAAATTAAATCGGAAATTGATATCAAAATTAGATTCTTTTTCATCATCACAATTTGAAAGAGACGACATCACACTCCTGACCATTAAAAAAACCAAGGCTTAGGTTATTTTTCTCTCATCAAAATCAATAACATCTGCAAAGGAAATTAAATCCTCTCGATTTCCTGCCCCAAGATTAGTTTTCACTTCTGCTAATTTCTCTTTGGCCATGTCTGCCGTGCCCATTTGCACTACTTTTCTATTCCAGATATGAGGTTTTAAATCTGAAGGAAAAATTCTCTTCAATTTGTCCTCCAACTCTTCTTGGCTTTCTGAACTTTTAACGCATTCAATTACTTGATCAGGCTCTACTCCGAGATGCAGGCATAGAAATCCATCAAAACCCTTTGTAAAGTTTCTTTGATAACTTACCGGCAGATTACCCGAAAGATGCTTTTTTATTTTGGCAAGAAATCTTGGAAGGTGCAAAAGACCGGTTGCGTGTGCTTGATAAGGGGAAGGAAGGTCCAAGCAAGTTTCTCCGGTTGGGCCATCAACAATATTTTTATCCATGTTTGTAAAAATCTTAGATTAGAGTTTGATATGTAGTCATCCCGAATGAAGTCCAAAGAAAAAATGCAGGTCATCCGTCGAATTTCAAAATATTTATTTGAGCATAAGGTTCTTTTTGCAACCACATTGCTCCTTGCCTGCCTTATGACTGGATTGTCTGTATCCGTGCCTACCGTGATCCAGGAAGTATTAGACAATATCTTTCAGTCTAATGCCTTTGAACGAGACATTTTAGTGTATGGGATTCTTTTGATCGGGGCTATGTTTCTGGGTAAGGAGATTCTCAATTGTTTACGAATCAGGGTTAATAATAAACTTGAACAGAAAGTTATATTTAAAATCAGAAAAGATTTGCATGACAAATTATTGGATTTGCCGATTAGCTTTTATGACCGCCGCAAAAGTGGCGAAATTGCGTCGAGGGTAGTCGAAGATGTTCAAAATGTTGAAAGAGCCATCCTAGACGGAACCGAGCAGGGAGTCATCGCATTACTTACACTTTCGGGGGTCACAAGCATGATGTTTCTACAAGAACCTCGTTTGGCTATTCTAGTGTTTTTACCTCTGCCAATTCTAGTCATCCTTGGCTTTAATTACGCAAAGATATCCAAGAAAAACTGGAAAGCCGTTCGTGAAGCATCTGGCGAGCTCAATTCATTACTTGTTGAAGATATTCAAGGAAATCGCCTGATTCAGGCTTTTGCTCTCAAATCGAGAGAAAGAGAGAGATTCGATCAGATTGGAGGTATTCTTGAAAAGCGTTCTCTGGAAGCAATGTACAGATGGTCAATTCAGGGGCCAGGGGCTAGTTTTCTTTCTTCACTTGGTATTCTAGCAGTTGTCGGTATGGGTGCATATTTGCTCCAAAATGAACCTTCCTTCACTTCAGGAAAATTTTTCGCCTTCTTACTTTACGCAAACATGTTTTACGAACCAGTGAGGCAACTTGTATCAATCAATAATCTTGTCGCAGCAGGAAAAGCTTCAGGAGAAAGAGTTTTTGAAATTCTCGATACTCCAAACGAAATCAATAATCATGCTCAACCAATAAGTTTTCCTAAGAGAATTAAGGATATAGAATTTAAGAATGTTTCCTTTTCGTATGACGACAGAAACACAATTATACAGGACTTATCTTTTTCAATTCCCGAAGGCTCAACGACTGCCTTAGTAGGTGCAACAGGGGCGGGGAAAAGTACTACTGCAAATTTATTGCTTCGATATTATGATATAACTTCGGGAAGTATTACTATTGGTGGAGAAAGCCTCGATCGTATCGATCTTACTAACCTAAGACAAAATATTGGCTTGGTTTCTCAAGATCCCTTTTTGTTTGATGCAACTGTCAGGGAAAACCTCTTACTTGCCGCCCCAAATGCAACAAATCATGATATTTGGAATGCACTTGAAATGGCTTCTGCTAAAGATTTTGTCAAAGGGTTACCATCACAAGAAAATACCATGATTGGAGAACGTGGAATCAGGCTGAGTATGGGAGAGAAGCAAAGGCTTACGCTAGCAAGAGCACTGCTGAAAGCCCCACCTATTCTCGTATTGGATGAAGCTACAGCAAGCGTCGATGTTGAAACGGAAAGATTTATTCAAAAAGCCTTGGATAATTTAATTATTGGACGGACGACATTAATAATTGCTCACCGCTTGAGTACCATACGAAATGCAGATCAAATTCTCTTCCTTGAGAATGGTAGTTTAATTGAACGAGGGAACCATTCACAACTGATCAACTTAAACGGAAAGTACTCAAGGTTTTGTAAGTACCAAGAGAACTTGGTTGAAGCCTAGCTTATGTCTTACTCCGAAGCAGTAAAGCCCTGATAACCAAGAAGAACAAATATGGAGCAAGCAAAATGAAAAGGCTAAAGATTGTGGCGGAAGAAAAACTGCCAAGCGGCCCATAAACAATATCTTCGGCCCATATTCTTAACTTAAGGTCAATGAAGTACCCGATGTTAAGAGTTCTACTAAGGTAATAGATCATCAACGGCCACACAGTAAAGCCAATGCAGTTAAACATAAGAAAGAACCAAAGCTCCTTGCTTAAGTCAGAATTTTTCGTTTTCGGGTTAGTGCTCACTTGCATAAGATAATAGGTATTGTATGATAATTAAAAGTAAACTAATCCCAAATACTTTTATGAAAAAATTCGCTGCTCTAAATTTAATTTTTCTTTTCACTACTTCTCTTTTTTTATCTGGAAAAGAATCTGACTCTCTGAAGGTTTACGAAGCGATTATCAATCCAGTACTCGAAGCAAAGTGCGTAAGTTGCCATGGAGCGGAAAAAGATAAAGGTAAACTTCGCATGCATACCAAAGAATCACTTGTTAAAGGCGGAAGGGGGGCAGGCGATGCAATCATTGTCAAAGGTGAAGTCGAAGAGAGTGAGTTGATTTTCCGAATCACCCTCCCAAAAGACGATGAAGAGGCAATGCCACCACTGGAAGATGAGGCACATTATAATCCTGTTACTGATCAAGAACTATCAGTTCTCAAATCATGGATAAAATTGGGTGCATCCTTCGACGCGATTATAAATGACCTTGATGAGGCTGGCAAGAAAGCAGCAGAACATGTTCTTAATAATTTACCTGAAAAAAAGCTCTCCGCGACTGCTCTTTTAATACCAAAACTACCTGAAGTATCTCCTGCTGATACTTCTGCAATTGAAAAACTGCGTGATAGCGGATTACTGGTTATGCCTATCGCACAAAATACGAATGCACTGTATGTAAATGCATCTTACAAAGGAAAGTCATTCAATAACGAAAGTATTAAATTACTTCAACCAATTGCACCCCAGCTTTTATGGTTAAATGTGGCGAGAACAGCCATTACGGATAAAGCAACAGAGTCGCTCACTAACTTCTCCCTGCTTGAAAGACTGCATGCTGAAAACACCCAGCTGACAGATGCTGCCACACCAAATATATCCAAACTCACAAACCTAAAGTATTTGAACCTTTACGGTACAAATATTTCTGATGCCTCCATTGAGAATCTGCGAAAATTAAAGAAACTAGAAAAAGTTTTCCTTTGGCAAACCAAGGTTACTTCCACAGGCGCTGAGTCATTGCGTAAGAATTTCGTCGATCAAAAAATCTATGCCGATTTAACCAAAGAAAAATCAAACCTGACTTCCGAAATAGATAAAATTACTAAAAGTTATGATCTTGAATTAGAAAATCTGAATGCTGTTATGCTGAAGAATTCCGATAAAACTGAAGATACATCTCCGATAAATGACAAATGCCCGGTTTCAAATAAACCGATAGATGAAAACAGATTTTCAAATTTTGAAGGGAGAATGGTAGGTTTATGTTGTGATAACTGTAAGTCTAAATTCGTAAAAGATCCCTCCTCTTACAGGTCTAAAATAGCCAATTTTAAGCCCTCTAAGGCTTTTGAAACCTCTTTAACCGCCGTAAAATCAAAAGAGGCTTCAAAAGAAGAAGCTTTGGAAAAAGTTGGAAAAAAACTACGGGAAATTTCTTCCAAGTTAAATGCAATGGGACCTGAAATAAACTTGGGTTGGTCTATCGCACAAACACAGAAATAACTCGTTATATCACCAATAAGTCAGCGGAAACTAAGGTATTCTGTATGATACGAATCTGTATTTGCCGAGATACCAGACATAAAATCTGTTGAATCCTCTTTGTAAGTTCTTTTTTACATCCTGAAGAGATCGTACTGGGGCACCGTTAATTTCCACAATTAATACTCCTTCCTTGAAGTTATCTTGAGCACCAGTTGATTCAATCACTAGCACACCTATGGTATCTGCTGGTATACCAAACTTCTTTCTGTTCCGATTATTTAAAACTTCCAGATTAACACCTGGTAAAATATTGTTTCCGTTTTCTCCCATGAGACCAAGGGTTACAAAGACTGTCATGGATACACCTGATCTTGATATCTTAAGCGGTAATTTAGTTCCAGGTGCTGTTTGGGAAATTGCTACCCTAGTTTGATTAACTGAATTTACTTCTTTATCACCAACAGAAAGAATTAGGTCACCTTCCCTTAAGCCCGCACGTGAGGCGGCACTCCCTGGGATGACTTTATTGATTAAAGCACCGCCATTTAAATCCGTTTCATCTAAATCAACCCCTAGAAATCCCCTTCTCAATTCACCACCTTCAACTAGATCAGTAAGTACTTTGCGTGCCATGTTGATGGGGATGGCCAATCCAATTCCTATACTTGAGCGAGTTTGAGAAATTATCGCAGTATTAATTCCAATGAGCCTTCCTTTTGCATCAAGCAGAGCACCACCAGAATTGCCAGGATTAATCGATGCGTCAGTTTGGATAAAGTTTTCATAAGACCCTGCTTCAGGAGGCCCTAAGACACCGAGTTCAGACTTCATGGTCGCTGATATGATACCCATCGTCACCGTTTTTCCTACCCCAAGCGGGTTTCCAACCGCAAAAACCACATCACCAACTTCCAAATTTTCGCTGTTGGCAAGTGTGACAAAAGGTAAGGGTCGGTCGGCATCTATTTTTA
>JBMYOA010000022.1:0-16516 GCA_049598825.1 Opitutales bacterium
TCAATAACAGTTATGAACATAGAAACAGTTCACAAATTGTAAGATCTTCGAGCCTTGTTGGTTTTGAAGAACCTGCACCATACCGAAAGTGGATTGTCCGTGGAAGCCAGGATGACAACGGAAGTGGATTATCTATTTATCTGAGCTTTCAAGAGGAGTTGAATCCTATGCCCTCCATTGCGGTTTGGGCAGAGAGCACCACAGGTTCAATGATTGAAACCTTATTTCTGGAGCAGTCTCTAGCTTACTCAGAAGTACCCTTGTGGGAAGATTACAAAACGCAACGAAGTCATATTCTACCCCTTTGGCGACATCGTTATACCTTACTATCAGGAATTAAGCCCTCTGGTGAAGTCGATGCAGTGAGTGGAGCAACAGAATCTCATCAATTTGCCTTGGATCCTTATTTTGAAAAAGGCAAAGGTAACGAATTTATACTTTGTGTTGAAATCAATGCACCGGAAGACATAACGGAAAAATTTTCTGATCCCATATTGGGTCAGCCTTCGCTTTTATATACGAGTCTGATCGATGTTGACCGTGAGGACCCCTACTATTTGTTCGAACTAACCGGGCATGGGGGAGGGGACGCATTAGAAACGGGGAATGTGCAATACGACTTGGACCTTATTGACACAGCAAAAGAAATGAAGGACTTATTTTTGGCGAAGCTTGAAAAATAATATTCTTTATGCAAATTTCTGCTGAGGAATACTTTTATTTTGGGCTCTATTTATTCCGTCGGAAATCTTCGTACTCCTTTACCTCCGGCAACATAGAGGTAATTTTCAAAGTGTTTTAGCACATCTGCATCATCTCCAGAGTCAAAAATATCCGTTTGCTGACCTTCCTCCAGATCAAACACTCGAACTTCCTTGTTTTGTCCAAGCCCTACATAGAGCAATCCCTGATCATCAAATGCTAACCCTCGTGGTTCTACTCCAGTAGGTGAGAAGTCTACCAGAGTCCATGATTCAACGGGAATCAGTTCTTCAGGAATATCAAATACCACCACTCTTGATGCATCCGGTTCTGCTGCAACTAGCCTTTTACCGTCGGGGCTTACACTAATTCCTTCCACTCGAACCAAGTCATCATTGAGTATACCAATAAAACCTTCCTGTGGTCGAATTCGGTAAATGGTGCCGGAGAAAGGTGAGCTGACAAAGAGGTCATTACCTCCTCCAATAGCCAAATCTTTTACTGTAGTGAATCGGTATCCGTCGTATGAGTCAGCAAGAACCTCTAGTTTACGACCATCCGGTGTGATTCGAAGAAGTTTGCCGGTGCCAGATTCCGCAATCAATAATCTTCCTTGATGATCAACCCGTAAACCTTCTGCTCGTGGTTCTGTATTATCTAGGGGAGAAATCCATTCTGGCAACCTCATGAAGACCTCTGGCTTAGAGAAAACATTTAATCTCATTTTCTTAATGACTTCCCCTCTTTCCAGTTCAGTAAAGTAGACTAGGCCATTATTTGAAAAAGCAATATTAGCGGCATTTCTAAGGTGGCTGTTTATATACTGCTTCATCTTAACCTCTTTTGGATTTGGTATATCCGCATTCTTTCTAGTAAGAGTTTTGGGCACGGATACACAGCCTGCGCATACGAGCAGGCAAAGCAAAGCGAGCTTAGCTTGGAAAAGAAGTTTGTGTTTCAAAAGTGTTTGGTAAAGCTTCGGGTAACTAACAACTAGATGACAATAGTTTCAAAGGAAAAACAGGTAGTTCCAAAAGAATTTAGATTCAGGTGGGGGTGATTTTGGACGAACAGGTAGAAAGAATTAGAGCAAGCCTGGAGTCATCCGAAGCTCTCTTTATTGGGGCAGGTGCAGGGATTGGAGTTGATTCAGGATTACCGGATTTTCGAGGGACAGAAGGGTTTTGGAGGGCTTACCCACCTCTTGCACAGTTGGGTATTCGGTTCGAAGAAATGGCAAACCCGCGGTGGTTCCATGATAATCCCTCCCTGGCATGGGGTTTTTATGGTCATCGCTTACAGAAATACCAAGAAACGATACCCCATGAGGGTTTTTCCATTCTTAAAAAATGGACGGATTCAGCAAATGCTTCCTTTGTCTTTACTTCCAATGTGGATGGTCAGTTTCAAGCAGCCAATTTTTCAGATCAAAGTATAATGGAATGCCATGGATCCATTCATTTTCTTCAATGTTTGAGAAAATGTGGAAAAGCTATTTGGCCTTTTCCGGAAGACTATAGTTTTTCGATCGACCAGAATCTCATCGCGGTAGAGCCTTTACCTAAATGTCCAAGTTGTAAGGGACTAGCCAGGCCAAATATTCTGATGTTTTCAGATTTTGATTGGGATTCTTCGAGAGAAAGTAAGCAGAATGAAAATTTTCAGTCCTGGGTTGATAGTAATAAGAGTAAACCCTTAATGATTTTGGAAATGGGTGCAGGTTTAGCTGTGCCAACGGTTCGCTCAACCTGCGAAAGGCTATTCGATCAATGGGAAAATGAGACCACCTTTGTTCGAATTAATCCAAGAGATGTATTTTCAATTAAAGGAATTGTGACCTTGAAAATGGGGGCCTTGGAGGCATTACAGTTACTGGACCAATAGTTTTACTGTATTCAGAAGTTCTTTGAATCGGTTCTTCGGAGAATCAAGATAGGTTACTCACAGCCCTAGGATAGTGAGAATAACTTGTCTTTGACTTGTATTTGGTGGAGTTCAAAGTTGAGGTTTTTAACTTTGTTTAAATGATGGATGAGGATTTTCTTCACTTGTTTGAAGAGTCGCCGGCGTTGCGACTCATGCGCGGTCGCTTAGGTTCTTTTGTTGTTGGGTTCTTTTTTAAGACTTTTAAGAAGTGGGGATCATCGGAGGCCTCCGAGGAAGAACTAATTGCCACCCTCTCAGAGCATATTGAACAGGTAAGGGAACTGGAGGATTTCGATGCCCCGAAGCGATTGCCTCAGGATTATCTGGAGGAGTGGTGTGATGAGGATCATCGCTACATGACCAAGACATATGACGAGGATCGGGAAGAATATGTCTTTCGTCTCACCAGACATTCTGAAAAAGCCCTTAGTTGGCTCCAGGATCTTTTATCCATGCAACAGCGAGGATACGCGACGACTGAATCGAGATTTAATCGAATTCTTATCGAAATGGAAAGTCTTTCTCAGGGAGTGAATGCGGATCCTGAGTCGCGTATTAAAGACTTGTCCAGAAAGCGTGATGAGATTGAAGAAGAAATCCAACGAATTCGGGAGACGGGGGAAGCACCAATTTTTGGTGAAGATGTGATTCGCGATCAAGTCTACGACTTGTCAGATTTGGTTGAACATTTTCTTTCTGATTTTCGTGCGATTGAAGAATTTTTTAAGGACCATGCCCGTGAAATTTCCAAACTTTATGCTCAGGGCGATGCTTCCAAGGGGGATATTGTTGAACATGTACTCGATGCCGACGAAGAGTTGAGGAGCTGTGATCAGGGGAAAAGTTACTTTGGTTTTCGCTCGATGATGACCAACCCAACCCTTGCCCGCCAGTTTAGAAATCTTGCTGAGCAAACTTCAGACATAGCCCGAAGACGTGGATTAGACCCCAACAAAACCTTCTTAAGCCTGAGTGAACGACTTTTTGGAGAAGCGGGATCTGCTCACGGGGCTTATGGAAGAATAAGCAGGAAGCTCCGTCAGGTAGTTGGTGATCATGCGGGCGGTGGTGGACGGCAGGTGAGGGAAACTCTTTCTCAGATTCGTAAATCAGCTTATCTGCTCCGTGATGATCCTCCTGTCGACTGGGAATTTGAAATTGATATCAGGCCCCAATTTTTCGGATTAATGGAATCAGACTATTGGGAGCCAAAATCCGTGGAAGCTTTTGCCCCCATAACTCCGGCGGATAGTGGCGACAACGATTGGATTAATGAAATTTTGAATTCCGTGGGAGAGCCACTTGATCTTAATAAGTTCAGGGAAAGAGTTGATTTGGCTCTTGAAGAAGCGGAGAAGGTTTCGCTTACCGAAATGGTCGATAAATATCCATTGGAGCGAGGAGTTGTTGATGTCGTCTGTTACCGCGTAGTTGCCGGTGAGGATAGCCGGCATGATATCTTAGATGACGAGATCATTAAAATTGATTTAAACCGCCCATCCCAGCCAAGATTTGTCGAAGTCGAACAGTTAATTTTTCAAAAAGACAGCATATGAACCCAGCTATTACTCATCGTCATGTTATTGTCCGCCTCCTGAACGGACCAATTTATCAGGAAGATCTCGATTTATGGGGTCGCCTCGGAGCTGAATGGGAACGGATAAAGAATCATTTTCTTGAGATGGGTCTTGAGGTGGCTCGCGATGATTCTGCGGGCTATGCGTTCATTCGACAATCCGAAGAAACGGATGAGGTTATTGAAGAGTGGGAGGATGCTGAAACCGCTCCATTGCCAAGAGTCTTGCGTCGTACGCGCCTTACTTTTCATCAGACGATTTTTATGGTCATATTACGCGAAGAATTAATGCGTTTCGAGCAGGAACAGGAGGAGGGTGATCACTTATACCGCTCAGCTTTGGATTTGCGTGAGGTAATGCTTCCCTACTACCCGGAAATGCATGATGAAAAGAAGATTCATCGTCAGATTTCAGGTATGATTTCCAAATTTGAAGAATGGGGTATCCTCAAGAAAGTACGCGATAAGGATGGCGGACTCTATCGTGTGGAAAGAATTATCAAAGCCAAGTTACCCCCTGAAAAACTTGCTGAGGTCAAAGACCAGATTAAGAGAAGAACACCTGATTTAGATGATACAATGGAGGACGAAGATGTTTGATTCACAACTTGAACTAGAATTTTCACCGGACAAGTCCACCGCAGGTTATCGTCTGCACGGCCTGTCCGTGCTGAATTGGGGGACATTTCATAACCGGGTCTACACCATGAATCCGGATGGAAGGACATCGATGATTACCGGTCGTAACGGTTCTGGTAAGTCAACGATCGTTGATGCACTGTTAACCCTCTTGGTACCCAACCGGGTTCGGAATTATAATGTTGCTTCCAGTCAGGCGGGAAGCCGAGAGAGAAATGAAAGAGACTATGTTCTCGGAGCCTATTCGGAAATTCACGATGCCACGACGGGTCAGGGAAGAAAAGAGACCCTGCGTAAACCGGGGGAGTCCTACACTGTACTCCTGGCCAATTTTTTTAACGAGGCATACAAATCAGATGTTACCATTGCTCAAATTCTTTGGTGTCTGCCAAACGGAAAAGTCGATAAAGTATACATCGTTGAGAAAAGAAAACTCAGCATCGCAGAAGACTTTAATGAACTTGGAGACATTGATAATTTAAGAAGAATCATCAAGGAAAGGAATTTTGTTACTTTTGATTCCTTCACTGCTTATCATAAGAAATTTGAATCCTTATTGTTTATGGATGCTGATCTGGGTACCAGGTCGCCCATGGCAATTTTCAACCAAGCAGTTTGCATTAAGGATGTTAAAGACCTGACTCAGTTCATTCGTGAACATATGCTCGATGATGGTGGTTCCAAAGAGAAATTACTGGCATTACAGGAACGCTTTGATGATCTACGAAGCACGCACAGAAGGATTGAAACGGCCTCTCACCAAATTACTCAACTCGATGAAATCAGGGAAACACATACCGCTTACACGGCGAGGCGCGATGAACGCGAGCATGTGGACAAATTACGTCATGCAGTTGAGCCCTATTACGCACAGGTTGAATTGGAGCGTCGGCAGGAGTGGGTTGATGAATTGAAGCATCAAGAGGAAGCCGAAAGAGCCCGCCTCAAGACTGCCAGGATTGAGGTGGACCGTCTTCGCGACAAGTTAAACCACTTGGACAGAGCCCTTTCTGATAGTGATGAGAATCGCCGTTTGGAACAAGTAGGTGCTGAGTTGGATAGACTTCGCGACAAAAGAGAAGTGGTAACCAAAAGGTCAGCCACCTTTGAACGCCATCTAAGTTCTTGGGAGAAAGGCCTATCTCTTAAAACAGAAGACGATTTTTTGTCACTTCGTCGAGATTTGGATGCACATCTCCCCAGAATTGAAGGAAATATTTCCGATTTGGATGAAAAAATTCCAGAAATTTCCTATCAGCTGCGTAAGGCCAACGAGCGTGTTGAAAATTTGGAAGAGGAAAGAGATTATCTTTTGGATTCCAATACCAATGTCCCGGTTGATATTTCCCGCTTACGCAAATCTTTAGCCGAAGCTCTTGACCGGGATGTAGCGGAGCTTCCATTCATCGGTGAAATTATCCAGGTCGTCCCGGATGAAATCAAATGGATTGGCCCGATCGAGCGCTTAATGCGTTCCACTGCACTTTCAATTGTTGTACCGACCAAGCTTGCGGAGAAAGCCGAGTCCTTCCTGGAAGAAAACCACTTAGGCGAATGTATATCAGTTGTTTGCCCTCAGTCCGTCAGCAAAGAAACAAAGTTTGATGTCGATTCGGCAGTTGCAAAGCTTGCTTTTCGACCTGAACTGGAGAAGGGGAGATTAAAATGGCTACGGGCTTATCTTTACGAAAAGTTCCCCCATATATGTTTTGAAAGTAGGGACAAAGACTACGAGAAAGCCGAAAATGCTCTTACCATTGAAGGTTTGGTTAAAACGGCAGGAATGACTCTCGAGAAAGATGATACCTTCTTTCTTGAAGATGCATCAAACTGGGTAACCGGATGGGATGTTAGCCCAAAACAAAAAACTTTGGATGATTCTCTCACCAAATGGCGGGAAGAAGTCGATCGGGCAGGGCGCGCGATTCGTGAAGCCGAGTCTGAGAGGCAATCACTTCGTGCGAGGTTGCGTTCCGGGGCACAGTTACAAGCTTGCGCCAATGAATTTTCAGATATCGACGGACTAGGGTTATCTTCAAGGATTGCTGAATTAGAGGAGGAAGAACGGGTCATTGTGGGAGGTTCAGATGTTCTCAAGAAACTCAAAGACGACCATACGGAAGCGGGAGAAGCACTCGAAGGTGCTCAAAATAAGAGAGATGAAATTCTTCAGCGAATTGGCGGAGTGGAAGCAAGAGCCGAAAGGAATGATGCACGGTTGGTTGCTTTGGAATCTTTACTGAAACAGTGTAAGGAAGAATTCTTCAAATCCGAAGGTTCTAAAGAGGAATTATCGGAAGAGGAATTAGAGAAAAGAGAAGACGAGCTCGACGCCCTCTACAAGGAAATTGAAAAAGATTTTGGAAAAGCACCAGAGGAGCCAGATGATATTGAGGAAGCCTCCAGGCAGTCCACCCATAAGCTTGAGTCGAGAATATCAAAGCTGGAATCTGGACTTGATAAATTGCGTGATAAGAATGTAGCCGCTATGCAGCGTTTTATTGCGGATGGTCGAAATCAGGCATTTCGTGATGAATTGACCCTTGATTTGGAAGAAGGATATCAAGATTCCACCTACAATATGTTTAACGAAGTACGGGTACAAATTGAAGAGGAGGACTTAGCCAAAAATAAGGAACGTTTTGAAGAACTCCTGCGGGTACAGGTGCCTGAAGAAGTCTCTGGTTTCAGCGAATCTCTTGAATCTCACCGCGATCGTATCAGGAAAAGGATTAATGAACTGAATGATCACCTCGCCCGAGTCACCTTTGACCGTAAAGAAGAAACTTATATCCAATTAAAGTTTGAAGACGCTGGTGACGATGGAGTTCGTCGATTCAAAAAACTTCGTAGGCATGCTTTGGAAGCCGACCTGGAATCGGACGATGACGATGAAAGAAGAAGAGAACGCTATCATCGCGTTGAGCAATTTCTTGGTGAATTGGAAGCCGATATGAATTGGACGGAACGCGTTATTGATGTACGGAATTGGTTTAAGTTTAGAGCAGATGAGTTCTACAAGGATGGAGACGGTCTGCGTCAAAGTTACAGTGGTGCGGCCGGAAAATCCGGCGGGGAGAAAAACCGTCTTGCTTCTACGATCTTGGCCACGGCGATTGCCTATCAATATGGAATCGATGTCGGCGGTAAGCAAACCGAGACATTTCGCTTAGTGGCAGTGGATGAAATGTTTAGTAAAACGGATGACGAATTCTCACAATATCTTCTCGATTTGTTCAAAGAGTTTCACCTTCAGTTACTTATTGTTCAGCCGTTGGATGCGAAAATCCATGTGGTGCAAAAATATGTCGAAAGATACCATGTGGTAGAGCGCAGAGACGGACTTTCATTTGTGGGCGATCTTAGTGTGCACGAATATTTAGGTTCTCAAGCCGAAGAGGAAAACGATTCATCGGAAGAACTTGTGGACGAATCTGAAACAGTTGAGTCAGAATAGCTTCATTTCCAGCTTTTAGCACTTTGGAAAAAGTAAATCTATCGGATTCAAATTACCAACCTGATCCGCAAAGATATGATGGTAGGATGCCCTACCGTAAATGCGGACGATGGGGCTTAAAGCTTCCTGAAATCACACTTGGGTGTTGGCATAATTTCGGAGGGGATCAGCCGACGGATCTTCAAAAAGAGATGATTTTCGGTTCGTTTGACCTAGGCATTACCCACTTTGATCTCGCCAATAATTACGGACCTCCTTACGGGTCTGCTGAAGTAAATGTCGGCAAAATCCTTAAGCATTTACCAAGGGATGAGATTCTCATAACCAGCAAAGCCGGATACGATATGTGGCCTGGACCTTATGGTGAATGGGGATCGAGGAAGTATATATTGGCCAGCTTGGATCAGTCATTAAAAAGGATGGGTGTTGAATATTTCGATTTATTTTATTCTCATCGTTTTGATCCGGACACTCCACTGGATGAGACCTTGGGAGCCCTTGATACTGCAGTTAAGCAAGGCAAAGCCTTGTACACGGGAATCAGTAGCTATCTTCCAGAATCTACCGCTGAGTCTGTACAGGTTTGCAAAGATCATGGATATGCCCCTCTGGTGATTCACCAGCCTAATTATTCAATGCTCAACCGGTGGATTGAAAAGTCATTGATTGATGTCTGCGAAACGAATGGTTTGGGAATGATTGCTTTTTGTCCACTTTTTCAAGGCTTACTTACCGATAAATACCTAAACGGCATCCCGGAGGGTTCCCGTGCAAGTTTAGAGAAATCGCCCTTGAGGAAAAATGAGGTTTCGGAACAAAACTTACGAGTCATCCAGGAGCTAAATGATCATGCTTCCAGTCGGGGGCAAACTCTTGCCCAAATGGCCTTGTCCTGGGTTTTGCGTGATCACCGAATTACCAGTGCTCTTGTTGGTGCGAGTAGTTTAGCCCAAATTAAGGACAATGTAAAAAGTGTCGAACAAACGACATTCAGTACTGATGAGTTGGAAAAATTGGATCGAATCCTTGCCAAAATAAACTTGCCCAAATCATTATGGGCCAATGAGTAGAAAAATCTTTTAGATTTTTCTGTGCTCCAAGGCAGGAAAATCTTTTCTCCATTTCAACACTTGCTCAATCTCAATGTATCCTTTCAGAATATCTGTCTCCTTGCCCAGTTGACTAATGTTTTCTCCTTTAGGTCCGAAAATCATTGAGTTACCAGTATACAAATTCTGAGGTTCATTCCCCGTACGGTTAATCCCTACAACATAGGCCTGATTTTCGATCGCTCTTGCCTGTAACAAGCTTTTCCAATGTTCGATTCTAACAGCGGGCCAACAGGCAATTACCACAAATAGATTTGCTCCTTTTTTTACTCCCTTTCTAAATAGTTCCGGGAACCGTAAATCGTAGCAAATAATAGGACAGAGAGTGAATTCTTCTACTTGAAAGACTCTGCATTGAGTTCCAGGTGTATGAACCTTATCTTCTCCTCCTTGTGAGATCAGGTGAATTTTGTCGTAGTTTCCAATATTCTGTCCATCCGGTGAGAAACAGATCAATCGGTTGAAATTTTGCTGGTTATTCCTTTCGACAATGCCTGCGAGTATCCAGGATTGGTAGCGAATCGATAGCTGTCGGAGAAACGATGTCGTTTTTTCTGGTTCGTCTGAGGAAGTAATTTCAGTGTTCAGACTAAAGCCCGTGGCGAACATCTCGGGGAGTAGAATAAGGCTGTTTTCAGCAATTTTTTCAGCTTCAAGTATTCGCTCGACTTCCCGATAGTTATAGTCCTTTTCTTCCCACTTTGGATCAAATTGAATCCCGTAAACTTGCATTCTTAGAAGTTAGGAAGAAAGTATCAACCCGACATTACTATTCATTCAGGTACAACGAGGAGGAGGGCCAAAAACTTACAGGTTTCGTATTCGAATATTACGAAAATAAATATTGTTGGGAGTGCCGTGGTCCTGGAGTCCTATGTGTCCTTTGAGTGGGCGATCGCCCACGCCGGTCAGTTTCTTGTTCTCGGAGGTTGAGTCCATCCAGTGGTTAATGATTTCAATCCCGTTAAGAGCGACACGCAAATGATGTCCCTGACAATTGATCACCATATGATTCCATTCGCCTGCTTTTTTGGACATGTTCACCTTGGGTCCGACAGTTCGTATGATACCGCCGTGGTCATGAGCCCCCATTTTATCATCAGGCTTACCGGTGGAGTCGAGGATCTGGCACTCAATCCCTGTTTGCACCGGGTCTTTGGGGTTCCCGATTCTGAAAAATACTCCACTGTTTCCCTTGGGAGGATATTTGTATTCCAGTTCCAGGATGAAATCACCAAATTTCTTTTCGCTGATCAAATAGTCTGAATACCTTTGCCAACCTTTTTGGTCGGGCTTTGGTTTAATGAGGAGCGATCCATCGTCTTGGGGAAGCCAGTTGCCGGTGGTTTTCCAGCCGTTCAAATCCTTGCCATTGAACAAGGAAACAAACTCTCTGTCCTCCGCCAAAAGGGTGCCCAGAAGGAAAAGTGAGAGGATCCCGAGATGATTTATGTTCATGGTGTGTTCTCCTTAATCACTTTAGCTCTTTTATCTTAATATTTCTCCATGCGACTTCATAGGGTCCAGTTCCTTTTTTAATGGAGTGCACCTGTAGACCAATGAACCCTTTGGCATGAGACTTGTATTTTTCTTCGTCCTTAAGATCTGAAACTTGATTACCATTTACCCAGGTTTTAATGACAGGACCTTTTGCGAGGATTCTGTATTTATTCCATTTACCATTTTTGAAGTTTTTGTGAGGGATGAGTTTATCTTTGGGTGTCATCCATCCACCTAGTGCTTCCCCGTAGACATAGCCTGACTCGGCTCCTTTTTCTTTGGTTGCTTCAATCTCCACCTGTGGACCGTTGACTCGGCCAAATTTATCACCTCGGCTTTTTTCCTTGTCGTTGAGTTCTTTGGTTTGAGAACGGATTTGTACTCCTGAATTTAGCTCGTCGTTGATTAATTTAACTTCGAATTGAAGTTCAAAATCACCGTAGAGTTTATCGGTGCAAAGGAATGAATTGGGGCTTCCCTCCTTTGTTTTTCCAACAATCGCACCCTTTTCAATCCGGTAGGTGGCTGTGCCGTTTTTCTGGGTCCATCCATCAAGATTTTTCCCATTGAAGATGGATTTAAAATCACCCTTTTCGTGATGTTTAGCCAATGAGAAATTGGTAAGCATGGTGAGTAGTAGAATGGAGGCTGTATTTTTCATAAACTTAGTTTTTCGTTGGTTTAAAGTAGTAGTTTTATTTCTTCTTTTTGGGTCTTTTTCTTGATTCAGCATGCTCTTCAGGAGTCATCCAAGGGCCTGGCGAGAAGGTCACATCTTCCTGGGTAGGTAGTTTGATTCTGTTCGTACGATCTCCGTAATCATCAAGCTTTTGATTGAGTTCATTTTCAGTGACTGGATAGGTGGGGACACCTCCTTCAGGGATCTCGGCACCTGCTGCCCAGGCTATGGAATTCATGACCAACTGTCTGTAGCCATCAATCGCCCAGTTGCGGTGATGGTGCCCTCCAGTAAACCCAACTCCCCGTCCACCACCGGGTCGTTCGATACCCCAGAGCAGGGCCTGACTCTTACCTTTGGCCAGGTAGCCATCCCGAGTCCAAATATTGTTAATTCGAAGTAGATTTTTTTCATCCGGTGTGGCTGAACCAAGCGGGAGAGCATCGGGATGGTAATGTATATTAAAGTAAAACTCATCAACTGCATCGATGGGACCAACTCCATTGGCAGTTTCATGTCCTTTCATTGGCTTGATTTTTGCCCGCCAGAATGGATTCACGGATACACCGTTTTTGAAAAAACCACCAATCCATGGAAGAAAGTATTTTTCCCCCTGGTCCACACTCGGGTGCACAGCATAATGCATAAAAACAACCCCGACCTTTTTGTTTTTCACCAACTGATCCATCTTATTCCAGCCTTTTCCGATAACCGAAGTTCCGTCTGCATAAATTACGATGGCATCAGCGTCATCAAGCATACCTTCATCACTTGGCCAACCAGCGTTGACCACGGCTTTTAGATTCACTTTCTTCTGGGCATTAAGATGATTGGCGAGTAAGTGGGAGCCAGCCTGAAATTCATGATCGCCAGAGGCATGACTTCTTCCGCCGTGAAGAAAGACGATTTTGTGTTCCCCTTTTGATTTTGCTGAAAGGTGCCAAGCAGATGTACAAAGTGAGGATAAGACACAGAGGGCTGTTATTTGTAGTAAGGACATGGGTTTAATCTATTTGGAGATTTCTTTGCGTAAAGTCCATTCGCGGTTGTTTTCGATATTTGATTTTTATACTTTCATTAAATGAAGATTTTGAACTTTATCGTATTTTCATTCTGTTCTCTTTTTCTCACTGCAGAAAGAAAGCCGAATGTAATTTTTATTCTGGCTGATGATTTGGGCTATAATGAACTGGGAAGTTATGGTCAGAAGAAAATTAAAACACCTTATCTCGACAAAATAGCCAAAGAAGGGATGAGATTTACCCGAAATTATTCAGGTAATGCGGTGTGTGCACCTTCCCGTTGTGTTTTGATGACCGGAAAACACCCGGGGCATGCATTCATACGAAACAATGGAGAGCTGAAACCTGAAGGGCAGCGACCGATTCCCATGAATGAGGTTACCATGGCGGAGATTTTCAAGAAGGAGGGCTATGTAACCGGTGCTTTCGGAAAGTGGGGGCTTGGAGGCCCAGGAACGGAGGGTGATCCAATGAATCAAGGCTTTGATCGATTTTATGGCTACAATTGCCAAAGGCATGCCCATAGTTACTATCCGAATTATCTTTGGAGTGACCGCGACCGGGTACCTCTTGCTAATAACCCACCGGTTCCGGGCCATGCTTCATTGCCTAAAGGTTCCGATCCTGCTGATCCTGAAAGTTATGAAGTGTTTAAGGGCAAGGATTACGCATCAGACAGGATTAACGAGCAGGCTTTGGAGTTTATTACTACTAATAAGGATAAACCCTTCTTTTTGTATTACCCGACGCTTATCCCTCATGTTGCCCTTCATGTACCTGATGAGGAATTAAAACCGTACCTCAAGTTAAAGTGGAATGATCCTCCTTTCACCCGCTCGCAGGGATATGGATACACCCCACATTTTACTCCCCGGGCGGCCTATGCGGCAATGATTACCCGGATGGATCGATATGTAGGAAATGTGGTAAATCTGATTGAGAAATTAAATTTGACCAATGATACGATTGTAATTTTCTCCTCTGATAACGGAACCACCCATCTTAAACTTGAGGTGGATTATGATTTTTTTGAAAGTGTGGGGAATCTTCGTGGCTTGAAGGGATCACTTTATGAGGGAGGCATTCGTGTTCCCTTACTTGTCAAATGGCCCGGGAAAGTTAAAGCCGGATCGATCTCTGATAAAATGATCGGATTTGAGGACTGGATGGTGACTTTACATAACCTGATTGATGCGAAAGATCCTCTTACTGCCAATCACGACGGACATGACCAGGCAGATCATTTATTGGGTAATTGTCAACTTTCCAGACCCCCCCTGTATCGTGAATTCTCAGGATATGGTGGGCAGCAAGCCGTATGGATGGACAAATGGAAGGGGATTCGCCAAAAAATGATTCGGAAGGGCAAAAATCATGATCCTCTGAAGATCGAGCTTTATGATCTTTCGGTCGATGAATCAGAAACTGAGGACTTGGCCTCCAAGCATCCTGACATTGTGGATAAGATAAAGAAAATGATGACAGATTTGCATGTCCCATCCAAAGAATTTCCAATCGCTGTCATCGACTAAAAACTTTTCTTTCGTACCAGTTTCTCACGGATTAGTTTTGTAGTTAATAATCCCTTGGAATAGGGGGTGTTAAATAGGCTTTACAGCCTATTTTTTTCGGATAGTAGATGTTGTAATATTTTCAACTATTTATAGTTGAACAATTTCATCCAACCCCTTTACCCCATGAATAAGATCCCCCCTGGTGTTATTGTTCCTAGCTCTGCTTTGTGCTTACCAAAGTCTTCCTTTATTGGCTATGGCCAGTTGGAAAAAAATCCTGAGCCTGGCGATGTGGTTTTCGGAAAAGTTCGGAGGATTGGGCATCATTCCTCTTTGGAAAATGTCTCTGGCCGAATTCATACGATACACAATGGTACAAAAGCCTTTTTTGTCTATGGCAACCGATATGCTCCCGATCATTACGAGGGAATTATTCCTGAAGATAATGTCAGGGAAGTCGATCTACTTGCCCGTTCAGGAATGATTGGTCAGGTTCAGACGAAGAATGCGATGCTGAAAGACCCGACAAGGATCAGGATACAGGGTTATCTTTTGGATAAAGATGGAAAGGCCATTAACACCCGAAATTTTCCCAGAATCAAAAATCCTGCATCGGGACCTAAGAAAGGGAAAGCAAAACTAATTTTAGTTGTGGGTACTGCCATGAATTCCGGAAAAAGTCTGGCCGCCGCCGCCTGTTGTCGATCTTTACACCAAATGGGATACACCGTAAACGGATGTAAGATGACGGGGACTGCGAGTTTACAGGACATTCTGCATATGAATGATTCCGGTGCCAAGGACTTCGCAGACTTCACTTATATGGGGCATCCATCATCTTACATGCTATCCCAAGATGATTTAATGGACATATTTCACACCTTAGACGGTAAACTTGGGAGTAATCAGAAGAATTTTATCGTTGTGGAATTTGCGGATGGGATCAACCAGCGAGAAACGGCGATGCTTCTGGAATCTCCTGAAGTAGTGAAGAGGGTACACAAGCTTATCTTTTGTGCCGCGGATGCCCTTGGTGCAGTAGGGGGTTTGCATATTCTTAAAACCAAGTTCAACCTTGTACCTGATGCTATTTCTGGGGTTTGCTCAAGCTCTCCGCTCCATGTCCGAGAGCTAAATTCTTTTACGGAAGCTCCCGTTTTCAATGGAGCTGATCTTAAGCTCGACCAAATGGCGGAAATTCTTTTGAACTGATTATGTGGGAAATGGAAGTTGTAAATTAATCATTCATGGGGGTGCTGGTCGGCTGGAAGGAAAGGTAGCCACTAAAGAACAATATCGTCTTGGTTTGTGCGAGGCACTTGGGCCTGCTTACGAAACACTTTGTGAAAAAGGTGCCCGGGCCGGCGTGATGCACGCGATCAGACTTCTTGAGAGTGACCCTATTTTTAATGCTGGTACGGGTTCCAAGCTACAGAGAGATGGCCGGGTTCGGATGTCTGCGGCTTTAATGGATTCCGAGGATGCTGTATTTTCGGGAGTCATTAACATTTATGATGTGGAACATCCGATTGATGTGGCTCATTCCTTGCGGGACGAATCCCACCATGTTCTTTCGGGAAGCGAAGCCACGGAATATGCGAGAAGAAAGGGATTTGGTTTTCACGACCCGATTACGATGGCCCGCTTCATTGAATACCGGAAGGCTCTTCGTTCCAGGGAAAAGTTTGGTACCGTGGGAGCTGTAGCCGTGGATGAAAAAGGAATTGTGGCAGCAGGAACCTCAACAGGTGGGGTCGGGCATGAAATTCCTGGAAGGGTTAGTGATAGTGCCAGTGTTGCGGGAACCTTTGCTGATTCTGCAGGAGGAGTCTCATGCACTGGTAAGGGAGAGCACATCATTAATCAGGCAGTGGCAGCTCAGGTTGTTTCACGTTTGCGTGATAATATTCCGCTCAAAAGAATCCTTACCGAATTGATGAAGGAAGGCGCCTCCCGTAAACACGAATTTGGCCTGATCTCTCTTGATCGAAACGGAAAATTCGGAGTTCGTTCCACCCGGCGTTCGATTAGCGTTCTTTACGCCCTAAAAGATAGCCAGCATGAATTAAACTTTACCGATGGAGGTAGAAATTTAATTCTTTAAATTTTATGAAAAGTATATTCCTCCTAATTTTCCTCTCATGCCTGTCGATCCTCGCCAAGGATCGTCCCAATATAGTTTTCATCTTCGCGGATGACTGGGGCTGGGGGGATCTCGGTTGCCATGGACATCCCTATCTGAAAACACCCAACATCGATCGTTTGGCCAAGGAGGGTACAGACTTCCATCGCTTTACGGTGGCAAGTGGAGTCTGTTCCCCGAGTCGTACGGCGGTGATGACCGGACATTTTCCTGCCCGGTACAACATTGATGGTCACTTCGCCTGGGTTC
>JBMYOA010000023.1:0-16497 GCA_049598825.1 Opitutales bacterium
CCTGAGTGGAAAGAGGGAAATTATGAAAAAGGTAAAGGTCCTGGCAACGGTCTTTCAGTTGCCAGAATGATGGCTCATATTACCTATCTTTCTGATCAGGGTATGGAGGAAAAGTTTGGTGGTGAAAAAAGATTGGATGTTGAAAGTGATTTTGAATTCAGTGTGCAGAGATACTTAGATTACCAAGGTGACAAATTTATTAAACGTTTTGATGCAAATTCTTACCTTAAATTAACTGAGGCGTTGGACCGGTTCGATTTGGTTGGAGAAAAAGGTCTTTCTGAAAATTTAAAAAATGTGGAAGCCAGTACACTGGTAATTTCTTTTTCAAGTGATTGGTTGTACACACCTGAACAAAATAAGAGAATAGCAACTGCGTTACATACTCAGGGAAAATCAGCATCCTATATTCAAATTGAGGACATGCATGGTCACGATTCTTTTTTGATAGATTCGGTTCCTTTCTTGAAGGCGGTTAGGTTTTTTCTTCAGGGAACCAATGCACAAGAAGCGGAAAGATCGGATTTAGATGGTTTCAGGAAACTTAAAAATCGATATGAAGTAAAAAAAGAAGCCGATTTTAAAGTCATTGATAATTGGGTTGAGGACGGATCTAGAGTGCTGGATCTTGGATGTGGAAGAGGATTATTATTGGAACATCTGCGTGAAACAAAGGGAGTTAGCGGTCTAGGGTTTGACTTAGATTTGGAAAAGGCAATTTCTTGTATTTCCCGCGGGGTTGCAGTGAATCAGGAAGATATTCGAAGAGGGTTACAAAATTTTGATGATGACTCTTTTGATTGGGTCATTTTTTCAAGAATGGTAGAGGAGCTTCCGGAACCCGGTTTAGTACTAAAGGAGGCTCTTCGGGTTGGGAAAAGAGTCGCAGTCAGTTTTGTAAATCACGGGTACTGGAAGAATCGAATTAATTTTATATTCCAGGGAAAACGCGTGCATAATGAAGTTTACCCTCACCAGTGGGAGAGCAGTCACTTGAGTAACCATTTTTCTATCGGTGAGTTCGAGGAATTTTGTAATACCATAAAAGACAAATCTTCCGGATATTCAGCAAGAATAGGCAGAAAGGTTTTTCACTTGGGAGATTGGGTAGGCGTGTGTAACTGGCTACCAAACCTTCGTGCAGGTTTAGCGATATATGAAATTTTAAAAGAGAAGGTATGATTTACATTTTGCCCCGATTCCAGCGATAGGCAGAACCATACCCCCAAGCCAACCCTACAACTAATCCTCCAGCGTGTGCCCAATTGGCAACACCTCCGAAAATACCCGTAAAACAAATTACAAAAAAACCAAACATGATCATGGCAATTGTTGGATCAATTTGGAAACCGTCACCTGGGTCCAATTTCGATTTGATCCAGACATACCCAAACAAGCCATAAACTACTCCAGACATCCCTCCAAAGTTGGGGCCTGATATTAGAAATTGCGAAAAGTTGGAACAAATTGCCAAAATAGCCACAAAGGTAACAAAAAACTTCCACCCCTTTTGGGATTCAATCTGATTACCCAAATCATGAAGCCAAAACATATTAAACAAAATATGTAATAGATTAAAATGGAGGAATATGGGGGTGATTACCCTCCATACTTCCCCTGACAAAACTTCGGAAAGCTGTCCACCCATAGTTTCGGACATAAATAATTTACCTACCATTTGGGTATTCTTTCCCATTCCCGATAGAAGAAAAACTCCTACACAAGTAATGATTAGGGATAGAGTAACAACGCCAGGTCCATGGCGCGTTTTTTTCCACCGATCCCTAAGGTTTAATTCCTTAAACCTCTTCTTTTGAGGGTTTGAAGCTTTCGAGATTGATTTTTTGGAGCCAGAACTCAAAAAAATTGGATCATCTGGGTTTTCTGAAAATTGCTTCTCTTTTTGTATCGCAAGTTCAATCTTATCCTCATCTGCTACCCATATGGTCCAGGTACCAAGAGTATCATCTTCTTCCAAAGAAGAATCGATCTCTTGATGCTTGAGATATTCCCAAAACCGTAATGCAAGTTTTTCTTGTTTAAACTGTCCGACCTGACGCATGTTTTAAAAATAATACCTAGCTTTGTAATAGCGAGAAAATGCCGAAGAAAATTGAATTGAGACCTTCTATCCCTGATCCCATCCATTTTTGAAAGAAGGGAATATTTATCAATATTATGAGTATAAAGAATCCGTATTTAGAAAACTTTAAGAAGGTTTCATCTTTCATGTTCACCATATTTTTTAGAATATGGGATCCGTCCAATGGGGGGATGGGTAGGAGATTGAAAAGAAAGAGCACTGCATTAAGAGAGACTATTTGATATAATAGTAGTAATGCAGATTCTCCCAAGGGAACGAATCGATAAAATAGCCCGAAGCTTAATGAGCAAATAAAAGCAATACTAAGATTCGATAAAGGACCAGCGATCGTGATTAGAATATCATCCCTTTTTTTGGTTTCTCGATTGGGTAATGAAATTTGTACTGGTTTTCCCCAGCCAATAATTGCAAAGCCTGGACTTGCAAAGATCATGACAAGTGGGATGAGCAGAGTACCTATAGGGTCTATATGGGAGCGTGGATCCAAAGTTACCCTACCCTGTTGCCTAGGCAATGGATCGCCTAATTTATCGGCTACCCATGCATGAGCCCATTCGTGAATCGTTATGCAAACGACTAATAATAGAAAGAGGATTATTTTTTGTTCTTCTGACACTCAATCTGAAATAAAAGATTATCTTACTTTTTGGGTGTTAACAATGAGGCGAATTTTCCCATTTGAATCTTGTTGAGCACTTATTTGGTCAGCCGGGATAGCCTTGATCAGGTTTTCTTCCCTTAATGTCTCGGTCAATTTTTTTAATCGAGCAAGATGGGGGTCATGGATTAAAGACCTAATGAAACCGGTTTTTTTGGTTTGCTTTGCAGGCTTTGTCTTTTCTGGTTTTGATTTGATATTAATCGAGTTTAGTAATGTTTCCTTTGAGTTTGCCAGTGACTTAGTGGAGACTTCTTCAATTAAAATTCTTGCCTCTTTTTTCTGATTTAATTCTACCATTATCCGTGCTTTGCAGAGTTTGATATAGTCGATTTCAGGATCACTGAGAGTCGATTTAAAGTCCCTGGTTAGTTTATTCCATTCTAGTAAAGCGGTCTTTGAGTCTGCCTCGGAGCAGTCAAAAAAACTCTGGGCAAAGCGAAGTCTGTAGTCGAAAGATAGAGGTTTTTTTTCGGCAGCTTTTGCAAAGCATTCGTGGGCAAATGATTCGATGGACTTTTTACCCAAGATCTGCGAGTTGGCTAGTTGCTCTTCAAATAAATATAAGAAGTTGCCCAAGTGAAAATGATATTCTGCGACGGAGGGGTTTATCTCTACGGTTGCTGTTAAAAAAGGGAGCGCATCAAGGGGTCTATTTTGCTCTACCAAAAAATTCCCTATCTGCTGTTTTACCACAGCCAGTTTTGGGTTCAATGAATCAGCCTTTAAGAAAAAACCTATTGCATGACTTTCTTGGCCAACCTTGTTTAAAAACTTTCCGTAAAGAATAAGGGCATTTGTATCATTTGGGTTTTCGGCCAAATGAGCTTCATAAAGGGCGACTAGTTCTTGGGCGTTTCTGCTTAGTTCTTTTGTATCTAATGACGATTCGGAATTTAATGAAAAGAATCTCTTTTCATACTCTATGATTTTTAGAAGATTCCTGTCCGCAAGAGAATATTCACTGCCTCCGCAAAAGTGTCCGGCTAAGAACATTAGCGTAAGGATAGTGAAAGCTTTAAATGGTCGTTGAAATATCATTTACGATAGGGCATGGTAATGATCTTTGATGAGATCGAAATTTACAAGCTTCTAAGCTAGGTTAGTCTCAAATTATGTATTTTATGTATTCTAAGGTTTTACTCTTTCTTTTTATCGTACTATCGAACCTTCATTCCAAAAGTATTGAGGAGTGGTCACCCGAAGTTACTTATCAAGAAGTTATTGAGCATGCGAAAAAAGGATCTCCTTATTATCAGGGTCTACTAGGGATCTTTCTTCGTTCTGGAGAATTTGGTAGCTCAGTAAATATCGCTTTATCCAAGCAATGGTCAGAAGTTTCCTACCGCAACGCTCATCCCTTTGGTTCATACAATTTAGCCAATATCGCTATGCTGGAGGGAGATTTTGCGAAAGCCACTCAATTTTATCAAGATGCAGCGCTGTTGCTACAGAGAAAAGCTTCTGACGGAGATGCCGTGTCTATGTATTGCATGGGAGAAATCGATTTTCAGGTGATTCCCACCAATGTTCCAAGAGCTCTGGAATGGTTTAAAAAATCCTCAGACTTGGGCTATCCGCAAGCACAGGCAACATTGGGTGCTTTGTATTTAAAAGGATTACCTGGTTTATTGCCTAAAAATACAAAGGAAGGTATCGGACTTCTTTCAAAGGCTGTGAGACAAAAATCACTCACTGCCAGATTTAATCTTGGCATGGCTTATTTAAATGGCGATGGGGTCAAAGCTGATGCCAGTAAGGCGGTTCAATGGTTACGAGTGGCAGAAGGCCAGAATTTTGCTGAAGCCCAATATACGCTTGGGGTGCTGTTACTTGAAGGCAAAGATGGGATTGAAAAAAATACGGTGGAGGGACTCTCATTTTTGCAAGAAGCTTCCGCCCAGGATCATCAGTTGGCTGCCCGTTATCTTGAAAAATATAATGGTGCAGACAATGTTTCATCTCAACTATCTTCCCCGATAAGTTCTACGGCTAACGATAGGCAACGACTGGAAGACGCCAAGAAGGCCTATACGGGAGTCGGTACCAGCAAAGATTATGACAAAGCTTTTGCGATGTTTTACCCCTTGGCAAAAAGTGGAAATGCGGAGGCTGCTCGTTTTGTTGGTTTAATGAAATTTTCAGGGAAGGGAACAAACAAGAATATTAAAGAAGCTAGACAATGGTTATCTGTTGCATCCCAAAAAGGAGATAAGCCAGCGAAAGAGCTTTTGGAAAAATATCAGTCTTTGTTCGAGTGATTTACAAAATATTTTGTGATAGCTCAGAATTTTGAAACTTTAGTTCTTTAGCCCTATACTTACGGTGGAATTTTTAAATAAACTCCCCATCAGTTTACACTTTGAAGAGATTAGAGATACTTGGGGTAAGGAATTACATTTTGCAATAAAATCACCAACAGGTTCTGGTAAATCCTTGGGGTTACCCTTGTTTTTTAGAAGTGAGAAGCTAGTTGAAGGCAAAATATTTGTAGTTCAACCAAGGAGGGTAGCAGCTCGCAGTTTAGCTAGAATAGCTAGTAGATTTTGTAATACTGAGGTGGGAGAGGAGGTCGGGTATCAGGTCAGGTTCGATAGTCGGGTTTCTGCAAAGACCAAAGTTATTTATCTGACAGACGGGATGATATTTCGTTTTTTACAAAATCCCGTAAACCTCAAGGAAGTTGGTTTAATTATCTTTGATGAATTTCATGAACGGAGTTTATTCATGGATGCCTCATTGGCACTGGCAAAGTCTTATCATAATTGCGGTAAGATTAATTCAAGAATAATTGTCACCTCTGCTACACTTGATCTTGAGAAAATAAGTAATTTTTTAGAAGCAAAGACAGGGTTGGAAGTTAATACGAAGAGTTTTCCTGTTGAAATCTCTCACAAAGCAACAAGTCCAAAGCAACACTTGTCTACCCAGGTTTGCGATAACCTTAAAATGCTTCTGCCTCGGTATCAAGGGGATGTCCTTATTTTTATGGACGGTGCTGCTCAAATAAAGAGAACAATTCGTGAAATCGAAAACCGTCTCGGAAGCAAAAATTTGGAAATTTTGGCTCTTTTTGGTGAAATGTCGCAGCAGGCTCAAGATTACGCCTTATCACCATCCCAAAAGAGAAAAATAATTGTAAGTACCAACCTGGCGGAGACATCCCTAACCATAGAAGGTATAAAAATAGTCATCGATACGGGCATCGCTAAGAAAAACCGATTCGATCCCTATCGTAAAGTTAATGTTTTGCTTTCAGAGCCTATCAGTAAGAGTTCTGCTGCCCAAAGAGCAGGACGAGCCGGAAGACTATCTCCAGGCTTTTGCTTGCGCATGTGGTCAGAGAATGAACATGCTCATCGAAAAGAATTTGAAGAGGCCGAAATACACAGGCTTGATTTGAGTGAAATTTATTTAAATTTAGCCTCTGCGGACAGTAACCCCCATGAAATGAGCTGGTACGAAGCACCTTCTGAACTCCGACTTGTGGAGGCAGGAAAATTTCTTGTTTCCGTAGGTGCTCTAAATCGTCAAGGTGAACCTACCCCCATTGGTAAACAGTTGGCACAATTACCAGTTCATCCCAGAATTGGCTTTACCTTACTTTTGGCGAAAGGGAAGGATTGTCTTCCCGGCTTTTCCTTAATTTGTGCTCTTCTAGACTTTAAAAACCCTATAGATTTTGGAAGAAGAACTGATTTTGTAGAGAAAAATGCGAATCCTAATTCAGACTTACTCATTTTCCTTAAGGCATATGAAATAGGAAGTAAAAATCGCTTCAATAGTTCTGATTGTAAACCTCTTGGAATTCATGGCATGAGATTAAGGGAGATTGAAAATACTGCTCGTTTACTTTGTGAATCTCTTGGAGAGAAGTTTTCACAACCCCGAATTTCCTATGAAGACATAGCAGAAATTCTCCTCAAAGTTTATCCGGAAAGGCTGGCTTATCTCGAGAGTAAAGGGACAAATTCTTACAGAGATTCTAGTGGACTGAGTTTGCAACTTTTTAAAGAAAGCACCGTAAGAGGCTCTCAATGGGTATTACCTCTAAGGGTTCTCGAAAAAAAGAAACAAGGAAGAATCTTTCTGGAAATGGATGAAGTTACAGCGATTGCTGAAACGGAAATAAGGAAATTTCTCGGCGATAAAATTATCACGAAAGAAGATGCTTATTTGGATACAAATACTCATCAGGTGTTTGTAAGAACTCTTGAAATGTTTGGAGAAGTAATTGTTTCAAAGAAAGAGTCCGTAGAGGTTAATGACAGTCAACGGATCGATGCCTATGCAAATGCCATTCTTGACGGAACACTCAGCCTTAAAAATTGGGATCAAAGGGTTGAGGGTTTTCTTTCTAGAGTGAATTTCCTGGCGACTGTCTCATCGGATTATGAGATTGAGCCTTTTGATCAAGATACTCGTAGACTAATTGTGCAGGAAATTTGTTCCTCAAAGTCGAAATGGAAGGAAATTCGAAATGCGAATGTTTTGGACTTCCTTCATTCCTATTACGGTAAAGAAAAGCTCATCTTTATTGAGCAGGCAGCACCGGAAAAGTACTTACTGGATGGGTGGAGTAAGCCAATTACGCTAAGATATGAGAATAATAAAGTCTACCTTCAGGCACCCATTCAGAAACTATATGACATCAAGAAACAGCCTTCGGTTCTTTTCGGTAAGAGTCTTATAATCATCGAGCTTCAGGCACCGAATGGAAGGGTTGTTCAATGCACTGATGATATTGTAGGGTTTTGGGATGGATCCTACCCTTCTATTAAAAAAGAATTGGCGGGCAGATATCCCAAGCATGAGTGGAGGTAAATTGTTATTGGTCCTTTTTCGGAAAGGTAGGTGCATTCTGGCAGATCTCTTTTTAAGAAATAATTTAAGCACCAATGATCAAAAGGGGAAATTCGGAGAAAAGCTTGCCAAAAAATATTTAAGCAAAAAAGGATATTCTTTTTTAGAACAAAACTGGAGATGTAAGAAAAACCGTCGCTTAGAGATTGATTTAATTTTTAAAGATAAGGAAATGCTTGTATTTGTAGAAGTGAGGGCACGATCTTCTAAAAGCCTAGTAAGCGGGTATGATTCAATAAATCGCAAAAAGCTGAATACTCTGAAACGCTCTTTCATCGCATTCCTAAGAGAAAGCCCAAAGCAGTTTCCAAATTATAGATTTGATATCGTTGAGATTGATTTACCCACAGACAAAAACCTAAAGCCGTCTATTTATCATCATGAAAACATTGCCATTTTCTAGCCAATCACCATGAAAGATATGTACATGAAAATAAGATTGCTATCAAAATGCACTAATCAAAACCTGCACGATGAGTAACCCTGTCCCAACGATCCTTGTCATTTTTGGTGCCTCTGGCGATCTGACAGCCAGAAAGCTTGCGCCAGCAATTTTCAATCTTTCTAAAGATAATCTTTTACCTCAAAATTGTTTTTTAATCGGAGTGGGCAGGACGCCGATGGAAGACCAGGCTTTTCGTGAGTATTTAAAGGACTCTTTGGCCAAGCATTCAAGGCGAACAATTGAACAGGATGAATGGCAAAAACTAGAGTCACAAATCTTTTTCCATACAGGAGCTTATGATGATCTAAAGAGTTTTACTGGGCTTGAGGAAAAGATTCTAGGTTTAGAGAAAAATCTAGGTAAGCAGGCTCAGTGTCTTTTTTACATCTCAACTCCACCTAATGTTTTTGAGCCGATTTTGGATAATCTCGGTGAAAGTGGACTTGCACGTAGACATAACGGGACAACATTTGCTTCCAAAGTAATTATTGAGAAACCTTTTGGCAAGGACCTCGAAAGTGCTCGCAAACTGAATCATGTGATCAACCAGCGTTTTGATGAGTCTCAGGTTTTCAGAATAGATCATTACCTTGGGAAGGAAACTGTTCAAAGTTTACTAGTACAGAGATTTTCCAACTCTATTTTTGAGCCCGTCTGGAATCGTAATTATGTTTCTTCCGTCCAAATTACGGTATCCGAGGAATTAGGAGTAGGTAAACGCGGTGGGTATTACGATAAAAGTGGAGCCTTGCGGGATATGGTACAAAATCATGTCATGCAATTGCTTGCTTTGACTGCCATGGAACCCCCATCGTCTTTAAATCCGGAAGCAATCAGAGATGAAAAAGTAAAAGCCTTGAAGGCCATAAAACCCTTAGGCCTAAAGGGAGATAATGCGGAAATCGTGCGTGGGGTCTATTCAGAAGGATTGGTTCGTGGAGAAAAAGCAATTGGTTATCTTAACGAAGAAGGTATTCCAGCAGATTCATTCACAGAAACATACGCAGCACTCTGTCTCTATATTGAAAACTGGAGGTGGAAAGGTGTCCCTTTCTATTTGCGCTCAGGAAAAAGGCTTGCCGGAAAAGCGAGTGAGATTGCCGTTCAATTCAAAAGACCTCCGGGAATTCTTTTCGGTGAGGATGAAAGATTTTCTTTGGCACCTAACCTTCTGGTCATAAGAATTCAACCAAACGAAGGAGTAACCCTTTATCTTAATTCTAAAACACCCGGTTTGGAAACCAAGTTGCAGCCAATTGAACTTTCCTTCGGATACGAAACAACCTTTGGCTCGAATACACCTGAGGCCTATGAACGCTTGATACTTGATGCATTGAACGGGGATGGGACTCTTTTTATAAGGGGTGATGAGGCGGAAATATCATGGGGGCTTTTATCACCGATACTCGATTATTGGAACGAGCAGAAAACCAATGGATTAGAGACCTATTCCGCAGGAACTTGGGGTCCAGTGGGTGCAGACAAACTCTTATTGGCCAGGGGCCACGAATGGATAACCGGAAAAGACTACAAATAATATGAAAAAACTTTCGATTACATTTTCTTTGATTTTTATGTGCCTCGGATGCCTTGCAAATAATGAGATTACTTCTAATACTTTACCATCAGTGTCAGATAAGAATAAGGAGCAACTGGAGACTGCCATCATTGGGGGCGGATGTTTTTGGTGCACCGAAGCCGTTTTTGAAAAAGTGGATGGTGTAAAAGAAGCAATTTCTGGATATGCCGGTGGCAAGAATCCGAACCCAACTTACAAAGAGATTTGTACTGGCCTTACCGGACATGCCGAGGTCATAAAAATTCTTTTCGACCCAGCTAAAATAAGTTTCAGAGAGATCCTAGAAATTTTTGGGGATGCCCATGATCCAACGACGCTTAATCGTCAGGGTGCAGATGTGGGGACTCAATACAGGTCAACAATCATGTATTTAAATGAGTCCCAAAAACAGACTGCAGAGAAATGGAAAATTCAGCTTAATGCTAAGTTGCAGGATCCAGTTGTCACAGAAATTGTACCTGCACCCAAGTTTTATGAGGCTGAAAAATATCATCAGGATTATTACGAGAAAAACCCCAATCAAGGATATTGTAATTTTGTCATTAGACCGAAACTTAAGAAGTTAAATTTGGAATAATTTTTTTACTTTTCCTACGGATTTAAATTTTCGGTAGTAATTACCTAAATAATTTTGAAAAATTAAAAAAAGATATTTTTCTCGTATTTTTAGGTTAGCCTTTACTAAAATTATTTGATTTTTGACAAAAGCAGGAAATTAAATTTTTGCCTTCAAGAACAAATTTTGTTTTTATATAACAAAATGAGTTCCAAAAATATCCAACTATTCTCAAATTGGTTTAACGATATAAGCTGCGATTCCACGCAGTTGTGCCAACTCTTCGAAAACATTCCAGGTGTTTCTTTTTTCGTGAAAGATACTGAGTCACGCTTGATGTACATGACTGAAAAATTTCTTCCCCGGATTGGTCTGGGATCTAATGAGGAACTTTACGGTAAAACTGATTTCGATCTTTTCCCTCCCCGTCTCGCCGAGCACTTCAGGAGAGACGACCGATTAGTCATGGACTCTAAGAAACCATCGCTAAACATTCTCGAGTTAGTTTTTAACAGTCAGGGATTACCAGATTGGTTTCTTACAAATAAATACCCATTGGTAAGTAAAAGTGGTGAAGTTGTCGGTATTATGGGTTCAGTAAGGCCTTATGCCGATAAAGACAATCTATCAAAAGTTGGTGGAGATTTGAAGTGGGAAAGAGATGATGAGATTGGTCGTGCGGTCGATTATATCAGGAATAACTTTCGTAAAAATATTGCTATCGCGGATCTTGTGGGTGTATCAGGTCTTAACCATAGAAAGCTTCATCGTGGCTTTATCGAACTCTTTGGGATTGCTCCCATGCAGTTTATTACGAGAACAAGAATAGAAGCGGCATGCGATGATTTGCTTACCACCAAAAAGAAACTTACTCAAGTGGCCGTAGATAACGGTTTCTATGATCAAAGTTCTTTTACTCAACACTTTAGGAAGCAAATGAAGATTACTCCCCTCAAGTATCGAAAGCAAAAGGGGTATTCGTAAAATTAAATTCCTTCTGAGAATATTCTGATCCTGCGGACATAGACTTCAGAGTTATCCTCTACGAGTTGCCACCAATAATCAGATTCATTTGTGCCTTCTGGCGGTGGGATTAAACCCTCTTCGTATGCCGCAAGTGCGGATGCTCCCTCTGCGGTCAGAACTCTGATCATTACATCAATTACATCAGGAAAAGCATAGAGGCTCCTAGCTTTTTTATCACTATCTTCTTGATAGTTCGGGTTGGAGGTAGCCCAATACTCAAATTCATCTGATGTATTGTTTATATCTGGGAAAATTTGCTGTAAGTGTCCAGTCCCCTGAGATCTATTACGGATCAAAAAGGCCCGTATTCCAAAATCTACAATGTTTGAGGCGAGAGAAAAGTCCGTAGAATCCTGGCCATTATTTTGGAAAATTGGATTCTTTATATTCCCGGTTTCCCGTGGTTCATTATTTGCATCATTCGAGTAAGGACCATCATCCGGGTGTAGATTATACCCTGCGTTTAGTGTGTTAATGTCGCTAACATCCGATCGGAACAACTGATACCTCGGAGTTGAAGTTTCTGAACTAGTGAGGCCATGTCTTACAAGTTGGTATGAAATAGCTCGGGCTCCTCCTGAACTCTCCGCTTCCGGATCAAGTTCTGGACTTCCAGTGAAAAACCTCAACCACACTCCTCCCACTCCAAACCTTGAGTCTTCCAAGGGTCCTTGCTTGTTAGCTATTTCGATCGGAGAAAGTTCATCTTGAGACCAATCTTCAGCTAAAATTCTTACGGATTCATCAGTTGGTTTCTCGACTGAATATTTCTCTTCATTCCATTTTCCGCTATTATCTTTTTGCCTGAGAACCTCGGCAGCCATCCAAACATTACCATCATTTCTGTATATTGCACATTGAAGATCCTCTTGAATGCGATCCAATACGAACTGAGCAATTTGATTCGTCTCCAGGTTACCAGATGCTTGCGTCTGTGTTTGAACCACTTGAGAGGTTATATTTAGCAGCATGCCAGCCAATAAGGCAGTTACGGATACAGCAACCAATAGCTCTAATATGGTAAAAGCTTTTTTAGGCTGGTTAGTTTTTGAATCCATTGGGTTAAACCTCTACCAGTAGATCTACTAAAGAAATTGGGCAAGAAGAGATCGCCATTTGATTAGAGGAATCTTCCCATGACTTCACCCATCTTGGCATAATATTCATGTCCACGAGATGAGACTTGCAGGAGCTCATCCTCAAGTTTGATTTTACCGGGCTGAAAAACTGTAATCACTGAAGAACCGCCAAAAGAAAAATATCCTAATTCATCACCTTTGTCATAGGACTGACTTTTTTGTGCGGTAAGATGAACGGAGCCCACACAAGTTGCCCCTACAAGAAAAACCGCAACCTGTCCTAAATGTTCGTTTTCAATAAGGGTAAGGTACCTTTTATTCCTCCAAAAGATGGATAAGCTTTGGCGTAATGCGATCGGATTTACTGAAAATAGATGCCCATTAATTAATTCAACCGAATGTAAACGGCCAGCAGTTGGCAGATGGAAGCGGTGATAGTCAACTGGGCACAGTCTGCTAAGGATTAAGCTTCCTCCTTTAAATGGTTGGGCAAGTTCTTTGGAACCGAATAGCTTTTCGAGGTTAAATTTTTGGCCCTTAACAAAAACTTGCTTTGTTTCGTCAACATTTTGAAAACCGAGATGTCTCCCGTCTGCAGGGAAAACAATGGTTTCCGAACTTTTTTCAATGGGTCTGGATGAGGTAGTTAGTTTCCGAAAAAAGAATTCATTAAAGTTTTTAAATGAAGAAACTTCATCAGCAAAGTCTGTGGTATCTAGACTATATTCCTGAATAAAAGGTAAAATCTTAGCCGAACTGGCATCTTGATTCATCCTCCATCCATACCACTTAGAGAAAAAAGCTCTTTTAACTAAAGCCCAAAGACACAACTTTCCAAATGGATTAGTGTAGATGAATTTCAGCCACCTATCACCATAAACCTTTTCCTCCTCTAATTCGTTAGTATACCGATTGTGGAAAAGAATTTTGGTATCCACGTTGACCGGAGGAGGGATGAAATAGTGTATTAAGCTTTTTCGATTTTACCGGCCTTAATAGCCTTAACAGAAACCCAAATTCTCTTTACTTGACCTGAAGGTAACTTTACGCGGACGCGTTGCAAATTAGGTCGGAAAACTCGTTTGTTGTTTTTGACTAACTGCAAGCCAATACCGCCAGCTTTTTTACTGACACCTTTATGAATAATACGACCACCTGTAACGGGTCTTTTTCCTGTAATTGCACAAATTCTAGACATTTCTATAAGAGGGTAAAGGATGGTTATATACTGATTCAAGAAAGTGTTCAAGGTCGAAAATCTTCATTGTAGTATATCTAAAATTTGATTGTCCTTTTTTTGGGTCACGAAAAAGGCTCGAATTCCCTCCTTTTCCTTTAAAATTTCAAATTCTTTGGTTTTATCGGGTCCGAGAACAGATAATGCAGTGGCCAAAGAATCGGCAGATATTCCATTGGGGGCAATCACCGTTACCTGGGTTAAATTTTCCAATCCGTAACCAGTGCGAGGATTAACAATATGAGAGTACTTTCTACCATTGATTTCGACAAACTGAGATGAATCACCCGAGGTTGCCACGGAACAGTTTTCCAGGGTCATCATGGGTAAGTCAGGATGCTTTATCCCACCAATTTGAATTTTCCAACCTTTTCTCTGTCTCGGTCTTTTTCCTAAAGTTAAGTCTCCGCCCGCATCGATTAGGCATCGCTCAAAGCCCATATTTTTTAAAATAAGCATCATTCGGTCCGCCGTGTAACCTTTAGCAATGCCCCCAAGATCCAATATTATGCCTGGTTTAAGAAGGGTCGCTGCTTTTTGAGGCTTACTAAGAATTAAATGCTCGCTACCCACCCTGTCCATTGCTTTTTCAATCGAAATTACAGACGGGAGCGACTTTCGGAATCGAGAAATTCTCCAAAGTCTTGAAAGTTGCCCCAGCGTCGGATCAAATGCCCCTTCTGTCTCTACAGCAAGTGATTTACTAAATTCGAGAACCTCAAAAAGTTCTTCTGATAATTTTACCTTTTGGCGGCTGTAAGATGAGTTGGATAATTGAGACAGCTCACTCTCTGAATCATAATCGCTGAATATCAGATTTAACCGATTTGCCTCCTGAAAGGCTGCGTAAGCTGCAATCGAACTATTTTTTTCACAATCATGATCAATGAGGATTTTAAAATCTGTACCCATACATTTGGAGCTGAATTCGTGAAACTCATTTGCATGGGTGTAAGTGACTAAACTCATCCACCAAAAGTATGTGATGTATGATTTATAGATATTCACAGAAAGTCTTATGGCGTGGAAACATGGATGAATGTTCTTTCAATAAAACAGCAATTTTGAGATAAAAAGACTCTTACATACTATATTATATCTAATGAAAGTCACTACTTCACACATTTTATCCTGTTTATTTTTCATTACACCAAACATAATCTTTGCGAAAATTGATTTCGTTCGGGATGTAAAACCTGTTCTTGAGCATAATTGCGTGAGTTGCCATAGGGACGGGAACGACAAGGGCAATGTCAGGCTTGATACCAAAGAGGCTGCCTTTGGTGGAGACGATGTAATTATTGCAGGTAACCCAGAAGACAGTTCTCTTTATTGGACCACTACTCTCCCAACGGATGATGAGTTATTTATGCCTCCAATCAAGAATGAAGAGAAAGATTACCCTTTAACCGATGCAGAAAAGAAAATTCTTCACGACTGGATCAAAGAAGGGGCTGCCTGGCCGGATGGAGTGACATTAAATTCTGAGAAAAGGCTCCCTAAAAAGGTGGATTTTGTCGAGCATGTGCAACCAATTCTAGAATTGAACTGTGTGGCTTGCCACTACGAAGGGAAAGTAAAGGGTGATCTTCGCCTGGATTCCTTCGAGCACGCATTTGCAGCTGATCATGTAATTGTACCGGGAGAGCCTTTGGATAGTGACCTGTGGGTTCTCTGCACACTGCCTATGGATGACGAAATGTTCATGCCCCCCGAAGGAAATGATCCACTATCATCGACTGACTTATTCATGCTTCGCCGATGGATTGAGGAAGGAGCTGATTGGCCTGAATCTGCAAAGCTTCAACCTCAGAAGAAAAGTTTCACCACCCTCGGTATGCTGCCGAAGGATTTGTATCAAGAACTTGGTTTTAAAGAAGGAAAATCACAGGATGAATTTACCTCCTACAGACAGGAAATCGAAACATCTAACCTCAATTTCGAAATGCTTCCGATCCAGGGCGGGGAGTTTTTAATGGGAAGTCCTGCATCGGATGAAAAGCGTGGAGATAACGAATTAGTATCCCATAAAGTCAAAGTGTCCGACTTTTGGATGGGTAAATATGAAGTTACATGGGACGAGTATGAACTGTGGATGATTAATCTCGATAAAGATAATCGTGAGTATAATAACAAGGAGATAGACAAGGCGGATGAATTATCCGATGCAGTTACCAAACCAACTGCCCCTTATGTTGATATGAGCTTTGGCATGGGCAAGAGTGGACACCCAGCAATTTGCATGACTCAACTTTCAGCAAAAATGTATTGCATGTGGTTAAGCGCCCGCACGGGTCAATTTTATCGCTTACCCACTGAAGCCGAGTGGGAATACGCATGCAAGGCAGGTACAACCACCGCTTACAGTTTTGGAGATGATCCCAAAGAATTATCCAACCATTCATGGCATTTGGGGAATAGCCGCTTCAAATATCAGAAGGTTGGGTCTAAATCACCAAACCCATTTGGCCTGTATGATATGCACGGAAATGTTTGGGAATGGGTGCTTGACCAATTTACTCCCCCATCAGCCACACCAACTTCCGGATTACGGGAAAACCCCTTGGTCTCCCCTAATACATTATATCCCCGGGTGGTGAAAGGTGGTTCCTGGGATGACGGAGCATCGAGCCACCGGAGTGCTGCCAGGATGGGTTCAGAGGAAGCATGGAAGCAACAGGATCCCCAGATTCCTAAGAGCGTTTGGTACCATACCGATGCTTTGTTTGTTGGTTTTCGTGTAGTTCGGCCCCGTGAAATTCCATCGATTGAAGATGTTGAAAAATTTTGGCCTTCGGAAGAAGATATCAAAGCGATCCCGAGTCGCTAAGTATTTAAAACTTGCGGACAAACATTTTTTGGGCTCAATTTAATGTAGCCCTATGAATTTTATTCGACCTTTTAGAGAATCTTCAAAAAAAGCTTCATCTAACAGAGGATTTGCCATTGT
>JBMYOA010000024.1:0-16448 GCA_049598825.1 Opitutales bacterium
AATACTGCTCGATTAGCAGTGAAAGGATTTTTCATTCCTCCAATAAAGCCCTCCACAACTAGTATCTTATCGGTGTTGTTTGTATCTTTGGCACCGTTGACCCCCATAGAAGCACCAATGTCTTTCCTGACGATAAAATTATTTGGTAATACAGCCTTTTTTAAATTGGGTTCAGAATCTGAATTATTTGAACAGCCTGAAAAATATATCAAGCTTGAGAAAATGAAGAGGTAGACATTGTTCGGGAAATTTTTCATTGGTTTTATAAAAATATGGTTTAAGAAGATCGGAGAGTTTCTGGTAAATCGGGTCGTAAGCATTTCCAAGACGGAGGGAGAACTCCTACCATTCCAAGAAGAGTGCCTGCTGCTACTCCTGAAAGAATTATGGTTTGATCGAAGCTGACCGTGAAAACACCTATCGAAAAAGGAAATGAAAGACCTTCAAGAAATAGAACACTAATAAAAATAGAAAGTGTAGCAGCAATGAAACCGGTAAACATAGCCTCTTGCGATAAACTAAAAAATATAGAAAACCTTGAAAATCCTATAGCCTGAAGAGCACCAAACTCTTTAATTCTTGCTGAAAAAGTTGCAAAGAGAGTATTCAGACCACCCATAAATGCTCCAATTGAAATCAGAATAGCTGAAATCCAGGCCATCCATCGAATCGGGGCATAAAAAGAGGAAATTTTTGCGTAGTAGGTAGACTCTTTAAGTGCCACTAATTCCAGATCAAGTCGTGTCTTGGCAAAGACTTCAGCATCTGCAAATGAATTATCATTTGCCGCTGAAAGTACCACGCAGGATAGGGTGTCTCGCTGAATATAGGTCATTAGGTCTAAAAGTGGTATCCATATTTCAGCTTCCATTACCGTGCCTCTTGCATCGAATACACCTACAATTCTTAGTTTTTCTTTATTGAACTCCAGAAATTCTCCTATCATCAAATCCTTGGCATCTAAACCAAGCTTATGGTGTGCAAGCCGACCGACCATAACCTCTCCTGATTGGGGAAATTTTCCTTCGAGTAACCGGACTTTTCTATGTACCCACAAAGCTTGATGTTGAACTCCCCTTAAAAGAGCTTGAGCCTGTTGATTTTTCTTCGTTTGCACCATCCCATTATAATGAACTTCAGGAGAAATTGCAGATTGGTTCATCACTTGTCTAATCCCCTCTAGACTGGCATTTACGATCTCATCGGTCCCGAAGGCAATTTCGCTGCGTTCGATGCTTTCTTCACTACCAGCCCCTAAGAAAATAATATTTCGTTCGCTCCCCGAATTGGTAAGTGTGCTTTGCATGGCTTGGTTAATCGCAAAGGCAACCATTATCAAAAGAACAACTAGGCAACTTCCCCCAACCAACTGGAGAGTTTGAGTAGGTCTCCTAAAGACATTTCGAATTGTGTAGGCAAGCGGAATCATAGGCTATGTAGCTCTTAAATTTTCGGCGATGGAATGACTGCTTGCTTGCCAAGCCGGGTAGGCACCTGCGATTACACCTAATGTCCATGAAAGGCCAAAGCCTATTAACCAAACTGAATGGGTTGGAATAAAGGCCAGGGCCAATCCTTCGTTTCCTATGGTTATACTTTGTAGATGAAGAAAAATCGTAGCAGCGGAAACGCCAAACATTCCACCTAAAGTTGAAAGAATTACAGCTTCTGCCACAATTAGCCATGCAATAGCTCCCTGCGAGTACCCCAGAGTTTTCAAAACAGCGTGTTCTGAAATTTTACTTCGGACTGCAATGAGAATTGTATTGGCGATTAATCCGATCACTGCAAGTACCGAGGCGATCCCGATCCATCTTGAGAAAGTAATTAATTCGATTAGTTCTTTAGCCGTACTGGCAAAAAAAGCTTTTTCTGGGCTTGTATTGGTAGGTTCCGGTTCGTTTTTGAATCTTAGATCGATCTGCTTGGCTACGGAATCCAGAGCCGAAGAATCTTTTACTTTGACGATAAACTGAGTAACAACTCCAAGTCCAATTCTTGATGTTTGTTGAAGAAAAGGAAGATGAACATAAGCAACATTTTCATCCTGAGAAGATTCAGAGGAACGGATAATTCCGGCCACTGTTACGGTAACCCCGGCAGCATCGAAGCTATCCCCAATCTTTAATCGGCGCCTTTGAGCCAGATTAGCACCAATGAGAGCTCCGTCTGAACGTTCTAACCACTTGGAAAGGGATCCATGCAAGAAATGCATCTTTTCAGATAGGGCACCAACCTTGGATGAAGGGATTCCGCGAAAAACCACTACATCTAAACTAGTTCCACAATTATTAACTAAAATTTGAACTGGAATGACCTCAGTAACCCCATCCATTCTCTTAATTTCACTTTCATAATATTCGGGGAGTCTGCTTGTGGATGGACAAAAACGGTTTTCACGAAAAACAATCAGAGTGGTATCATTGGCTGTAGATTGAGTCGCACTCCTCAGCGAGCTTTGCATTGTTTCGATGGTTGTAAAAAGAAACATCCCGGTTGCCACACCGATTGTAGTAAGAACCGAACGAGTACGATTTCTATAGGCGTATTTGGCCGCAACTACAATGAGGTTGAAGGATTTCATATTTTGATTTCTGATCGAATAATTAGTTTACCTTTTTCGAGTTCAAGGCATCGGGTAGCTCGACGGGCGGCTTTGGGGTCATGAGTTACCATGACAATAGTTTTCTTTTCATAGGTAGAAAGACCTTCCAGTAGATCGAGGATTTCATCGGCGGACTCTCTGTCCAAATCCCCAGTAGGTTCATCCGCCACAATTAAGGAGGGTTCTGAAACTAGAGCACGGGCAATGGCAACTCGTTGCTCCTGACCACCGGAAAGTTCGTTCGGGAAGTGGTCCAATCTATCAGATAGGCCGACTTGTTCTAAAGCAGCTTCTACCCGCCCTCTTCTTTCTTTTTTGCTGATATCATGGAGTAGCAACGGAAGTTCAACATTTTCGAAAGCAGTCAGAACAGGCATCAAGTGATATAGTTGAAAGATATAACCTACATGTTTACTTCTCCATTTTGTTAGCTGTTCACGGCTCATATTATGGAGGGAGTTAGATCCTATGTCCAAAGTCCCCTCGCTAGGAGAATCTATGCCGGCAATTAAATTTAGAAGCGTGGTTTTACCACTACCTGATGGTCCCATGAGGGAAATGAATTCAGCGGACGCCACTTCAAAGCTGAGTTGCCGTACTGGAAAAATCTCCAGCTGTCCTTTCTGAAACTTTTTGGATAGTCCAACTGCTTGAATAAAAGGATTCTTCATAAGATTTTGTTTACCTTTACCGAGTCACCAATCCTGAGGTTTAAAGGAGGATTCAAAATGACCTGCTCTCCTGGAAGTAGGCCTTTTGTAACTTCGATAAATTTCTCTTCAAATACTTCGCCGAAGGATACATTTCTTTTTTCACAACTTTTCCCATCTTGTGAAATGACCCACAAAAAAGTTTCAGAAGTCGATGCAGTCTGGTCATCAAATGCTTCTTTCCTTACGAAAATACCAAGCCTCGCATGCTCCTCTTGTTTGGTAGAGCTAGTACCGAAAAATTTTGCCCGGCAAAGCATTTCAGGACGAAGCCTCGGGTGTGGGTTTAAGATTTGGACTTTTACTTGTAAGGTATTTCTTTGCAGGTCAGCTTCTCCCAGGATTCGGGTTATTTTTCCATTAAATGTTTGATCAGGAAGAATGCTGGAAGAAATTTCCACAACTTGGCCAAGATTAACCTGAGCAGCCTCACTTAAGGGAACATCAATTCTTGCCTGTAATTTTCCTTCTTCAAATAAAATTGCAGCTGATGCCGCATCCATGCCATCCATCTGTAACATCAAGCGTGAACCTGGCTTTGCCAATAGTCTGAGCACTATACCATCGGATGGTGCTTTAATTTTAGTTCGGGCCAAATCGAGTTCTGCTCGTTGTTTTTGAATAGAAAAAACCTCGGAGGTCTTTTGTTGGGCGATCAGGCTTTCAGCATATTTTTGAATGATGGCTTCCTTTTGGCTGACTTCTGCATTAGAGGCTAAAACTACAGCCTCTTGCCTTTGCAGGGCTAATTTTGCCCGATAAAGTTCTTGGTCTGAAACGGCTCCGGTTGGTAGCGATTCCATCCGGTTAATGGTGTCATTATTTTCCTGTAGAAAGGCTATGTTTTTTGTAACTGTTGCCTTTGCTGACTCAAGGCCTGCTTTCGCAAGGGCAATGTCTGCCTTGATAATTGCCTCCTCTGCAATCGACTGTGATAGCTTAGCATTAATCTCGGAAACAGTGAGTTGGGCATCTTCATCAATGAGCGATACAAGCAATTGCTCTTTGGTAACGCTTTCACCTTCCAGTACATGAACCTCTTTGACCACTCCGCTATACAATGATGTCACTTGTATTGGAAAAGGGTCAGGTTCAATCCAGCCACTTGCTTGAAATAATAGTTCTCCTTTTTTTTCGAATGAAAAATTAGTTTCATTCATATCCTCACTTGAGAGAGGAAAGGCAATTGCTTGGGTTACCTCTACTTCAAACTTGGTAAAGTTACTCTTGTAAAAAATAACAATCAGTAGAGATAAAATAGAGACGATTATAATCGTCATGTATCTCTTGCTGAAACTGTTATTGGTCTTTCTGACTCTTTTGAATAAGGAAATTATATTGTTAATCATAGTTATCTGGAAATAAGTTCATAAATCTCTCATAGAGAGAAATCTATTGGAGCTCGTTTCTCAGATAATGATTATTTTCAGAAAAAGATGTCGCCGTACCCGTTCTAAATGGAGAGGGTAGTTTGAAAAAGTTCCAGCGATGAAATATTGTTGATGAACCGAAAATGATGGATCAAGGAGTGTTGAAATAGAAGTAATTGAAAATTGAAATGACTCAAAAAGACTAAAGTCATCAAAAAGTTCTAGGCAAGGGTGTGTGTCAGGTGATGTGCCATTTGAAGTTTCTTGATCACAGCAGGAAATTGTTTCAACCTCATGTTCACAACAAACACATTCGATAAGAGGGATCACAAAAAGGCAAAGAACCAATGTAAGTCTCTTTAAAATGTTCACATTCCTAATATAATCTGCTTGGTAAAAATTTCAACAATCAATCTACTTTTAAGAACATCCCCAAAACTACCATAAAATACATCATGAACTCCAGACGTCGCTTTCTTCACAATTCGGGATCTTTCGCTATCGGGGTTATGGGACTGCAAGCACTTTCTCTCTCCGGGAAAGCCAATCAATCCCATCCAGGTTATGGCAAATTAATAAGAGACCCTCAAGGTGTGCTAGATCTCCCACAAAATTTCGATTACAAGATTATCGGAAGAACTGGGGATCTTATGTCTGATGAACTTTTACTTCCTGGCAAGCCCGACGGCATGGCTACTTTTCCGGCAACCAATTCTGAAGAAGTAATTTTGGTCAGAAACCATGAAATAAACCCGGGTGCTTCTTCGAAAGAAGGGCCTTTCGGGAAGAGAAATAGTAAACTTAAGGGTATTCAGGAAGATCTTATTTATGATAGAGGTAAATCCACTCCCTGTTTAGGAGGAACAACCACCGCTGTTTACAATGTCAAAACACAGGAGATGGTACGACAATTCCTGAGTTTAACCGGAACGGTGAGAAATTGTGCCGGGGGGCCAACCCCTTGGGGGACATGGATTACTTGTGAAGAAACAATTGTTCGCGCCGGAGGTCAGTTCCGGCAAGATCATGGATGGTGCTTTGAGGTACCCGTAACTGAAACCCCCAAGCTCAACCAACCGATCCCGCTTAAAGCTATGGGAAGGTTTAATCATGAAGCAGTTGCTGTGGAACCTGATAGCGGAGAAGTTTTTCTCACGGAAGACAGGCATGAAAGCTTGCTTTACAAATTTGTTGCCAAGGAAACAGGCAACCTTTCCAAAGGCGGTAAATTATTCGCGTTGGCTGTGGTGAATTCTCCAAGTTTGGATACCCGTAATTGGAATTCACTGAAAGTTCATGTCGGTCAGGAAATGGAACTTGAGTGGATTGAAATGGATGAAGTGGACTCGCCCAAAGATGATCTTCGCTTTAGGGGTTTTCAAAAAGGTGCAGCCTGTTTTGCCCGAGGTGAGGGTATGTGGTATTCGGATGGATCCATTTATTTTGCGTGTACCAATGGCGGTAAAAAGCAGAATGGTCAAATTTGGCAAATATCAGGAAATAAATTAAAGTTGTTTTCAGAACCCAATGATTCTGATCTGGTCGATAATTGTGATAATATCACTGTGGCACCATGGGGGGATTTAGTTTTATGTGAGGATGGAGGGGGTGAGCAATACTTGGATGTAATCACTCCAAGCGGAAAAATTTTCAAGCTTGCGAAAAACGCAAAAAGTAGTGGCGAATTTGCAGGAGCGACTTTTTCCCCTGACGGTTCAACCCTTTTTGTTAATATGCAACATGATGGATTAACATTGGCAATTACAGGTCCATGGGGGGCAAAACTCGGGTAGTTGAATTGTCCGTATAAACGAACTTGGAGTTTTAAATTATACTCGATGAGTGGTATCGCTAAAAAATACTCCCATGCAGGCAAAGAACAAAAAAGGCCCAAGAGGTAATCACTCTATATCTTTTTCTGTAAGCTGATGAGATGTATCTTTTCTGAAAGAAAAGATTTTAATATCAGGTTTAGCCGGTTTTAAAGACTTTGGATTAAGCCGTTCCTTATTTTTGGCAATTTGGAACCACACCTTCGAAAGTTCAGCAACTTTTTCCGGGAAGTTACCCGAAAGATCATTCAATTCGGTTCTATCTTTTTCGAGATCATATAGCTCCCATTTTCCTCCCTTTGCTGAGACGAGCTTCCATTTTCCATGCCTAAGTGCACGATCAGTTCCGAAACGAAAATATAAATATTCATGACCAGACCTTTTCTCGCCCTTGAAAATAGGCACTAGAGATTTTCCTTCAAGGGGATCAATCTTACGATTACCAATCGTTTTTGGATATATTGCCCCTCCGAGTTCTATAAAAGTTGCCATAAAATCAATCAGGTGCGCGGGCTGTCTTGTTATGAGCCCTTTTTTAACCTGCAGACCGTTTGGCCAATGGACAATGAGTGGGGATGATATCCCACCTTCATGTTGATTTTGTTTGTATAGCCTGAAAGGAGTATTGCTAGCCTGAGCCCATGAGGCATCGTATGTCCAATATGAATTTGGATCCCACGGTTTAAGGTTTCTTCCCCTTGTCCGCTCAAAAGGGCATCCACCATTATCAGAACAAAACAGAAAAAGAGTATCTTTTAGCACACCTCTCCTATTTAAATCTTCGATGATTCGGCCGATATTCTGATCAATTAAATCAACCATCGCTGCGAAAACCTCCATTCTGTCGGCTTCCCATTCCTTTTCAGCTTGCTTAATGGATTTCCAGGAAGGGACATGATTCGCCCTGGGTGAAAGTTTGAAATGTTTTGGAATCAAACCTGATTCAATTTGGTTTTTATACCTTTGCTGCCTTAGCTTATCCCAACCAAGATCGTAAAACCCATCATATTTTAAAACATCTTGCTTGGGAGCCTGCAGTGGATAATGGGGAGCATTGTAGGCTAAATACAGGAAAAATGGATCTGATGTCTTTCCGACATTACCTTCATTTATAAAATCGAGGGCGAAATCAGTAATGGCATGGGTAGTGTAGAAAGGTTTTCCATTTAACATTTTAGGAACTTTCCAAGGTAAACCATTTAACCGGAAGCTATTGTCTCCTGTAAAAAAATTAGTGGCTCCCGATAGATGTCCCCAGTACTTTTCAAAACCGAAATCTGTTGGCTCCTTGTTTAAGTGCCATTTACCGGACATCCAGGTAGAATAACCTGCAGGCTTGAGAACTTCAGCAATGGTTGCGCCTCTGGATAGAGAAGAACTACCTGCTTGATCGCAATATAGTCCTGTTAAAAGTGATACGCGAGAAGAGTGACACTTCGCAGTGTTATAAAACTGCGAGAATCGTAAACCATTAGTAGCGAGTCGGTCCAGATGTGGGGTATCAATCTCCGATCCATAGCAACCTAGGTCAGAAAAGCCTAGATCATCAGCCATAATCAATACGATGTTTGGCCTTTTAGAAAAGCAAAATTGATTAACAAGCAAAAACCCTAACGAAAAGAAAATGAGTGATCGGAATATATTTAAATTTTGCAGGATGAATTTGTTCATTTTGATTTAAGCCTGGATTTATATTCAGGACGTGATTTCCACTTTTTAAAATGTTTCTTGTAGGAATTAATTTCAGTCCAAAATGTCCTTGGTGGCTGCTGATTAACTTTATTTTTGGGATAATCATGTCCATTTACGCTCTTCTCAATCGAGTGGCGAGCATCGGTTAGATATTTATTTAAATAATCAAATATTTGGGTATTTTCGTCGATTAGGTTTTGTTTTTCAGCATTGTCTTTTTTTAAGTTATACAACTCATAATTGTTTCCATTTTGAGTAGGAAGGCTGATTAGTTTCCATTCGTTATCAATTATAGCCATTCGTTTTCGACTACTGAAAATTAGTGGTTTAACCCGGTTTATTTTTTCATTTTTAAATAAATCTACCAGACTCTCGCCGTCCTGTGGTTTTAATGATGAATTTCCAGGCAACTTTACAATTTCTGTAAGGGTTGGAAAAATATCAACCGCGCCGCACGGGTAGTCAGTTCTTCGTGAAGTAGGGATACCGTATGGCCATTCAATAATCGAAGGTACCCGAATCCCTCCTTCATAAAGACTGCCTTTGTGATCCCTTAAACCTCCATTCGTAGGGGGATGTATTTTAGGGAGACCCCCATTGTCACTCATAAACCAAAGCAGGGTATTTTCTTTTACGGATAATTTACTTAGTCCTTTTCTTAGAGTTCCAATACTCCGATCCATAGCGTTTAGCTCTGCATAATGATGTTTTGAGTTTTCATCTAGTTCCAGAAAATCATCTTGGTCATTCTTAAGTGATATAAATGGACTATGTGGAGTGCCGTACCATATTACACAGAAAAACGGTTTCTGCGTTTTAGCTTGTCCTGAGATAAATGAAAGAGCTTCTTCGACAATTACTTCAGAAGAGTCTCCCTTAAATTCTTCGAATTTGCCGTTTCGACTCAGAATGGGATCCAGGTCAAAAAAGTTGGTCGTTGAGACCCAGTGATCAAAACCAAAATGATGCGGGCCATTTGGGTAGTCTTTATCAAGAGGAACTCCAGGTCCCCGCAGACCGTTTAAATGCCATTTACCAAAATGTGCTGTCGCATATCCTGCATTTTTTAGTGCTTGGGATAGTGTTTTTTCCTGTAAGCGTAAGGCATATCCGTGATCAAAAACCCCAGTACGGTCATGCGTTCTGCCAGTTAGCACAGTCGCTCTGGTTGGCGAGCAAACGGGACCACCCGCATAAAAACGTTTAAAAGTTAGTCCGTTTTTAGACATAGCATCCAAATTAGGCGTTTTTAAAATTGGATGATTCATATAACCCGTTTGCCCCCATCCCTGATCATCCGTCATTACAAGAATGATATTCGGTTTAGAAAATAGAACTACATTTATCGGAATAATTATATTTAATATAATAAAAAATAATGCACTTTTATTTAACATGTAAAATTCCTTTCATAATCGTCCAATGACCAGGGAATGTACATAAGTAGGGATACTCCCCTGCTTTACTTGGCGCTTTGAATCTGAGTACCTCTTTTTCATCCTGTTTTAGCATTTTTGTATGCACAATAACCTTATTACTCTTTGGTATGAACTCTCCTATTTTTGAAGCTTTTGCGTCACTTGCCATCATATTTGCTGCAAGACCTATTTCTTCAAGAGAATTTGGCTCTACAAGTACAAAATTGTGTGGAGTTGCGTCTGGATTAAAAAATTGGAGTTTAATAGGTTGATTCTTTTTTGCGGATATCTTTTCAATGTTAAAAAGCATTCTTTCTTTTAAGCACTCAATTTTTATTTCTAAAAGATTCTTATGCTTGTCAAACTTAGCGTTCTGCTTTGAGATTTCTATGTCCTTATCTATTTTTTTTCTTTTGGAAAGCAGTGATTCAATTTCAGGGTGTTGTTCAGCCACTAAATTAGGATCCCAAAACTTTTGCATCGGTTTTGAACCCAATGAAGTTGTTATTGCATAAGTTAGGTGTTTTTCATGCGGTAGATTTATCATTCCCTTTAAAACTTGAAAGGCATCTTTTGTTCCAATGTAGCTGCATGCGATTGCAGCCTCCAATCTCACTAGTCCGTTTTTGTCGTTTGCAGCCTTTTGCAGAAGTTTTTGGCCATTATTAGCATGAGCGTACCAATGCCTCAGTTGTTTCGCCGCTGCTGCACGAGCGTTGTGATTTTTTGAATTTAACAGTTCTTCGAGTAATTCTACATTTACTAGCTCTAAATTTCTGTAGGCCCACATCCCTTCCACTTGATGGTTCATATATCTTGGACTACTTGGATCTAATTCTGTAATCCATTTATCAAGAATGGGTTTAACCTTTTTTGGGTTTTTCTCTCGCAACTCCCTTTTGGCCCAGTAGCGGTAGCGGTATTCTTTCCTTTTTAAAAGGTTTAAGAGTTCAGGTATGGATGTGCCATAAATTTTCGGCGGCCTTACGGGTTCTGCTTCTTTGGGGATAATCCTCCAAATTCTACCAGATACGCGATCTCTTCTTTCATCACGAAGTGAATATTGGGCATGTCCTTTAACTGGATTGTACCAATCGCATACATACATTCCTCCAGACGGGCCAAATCTTAGGTCCACGGGAATAAAACTAAGATTTTTCGAAAAAATTATGTCTGATACATATTTTTCTTCATATCCATATTCGTATTCATTCCATTCCAATAATTCTACTCGGTTAGTTGGCTTGTAACGAACCTTAACCATCATACCTTGGAGCTCTTTCGGCCAATTAGGAAAGTCTATAAACTCTTGACCGCAAACCCCGGAATATGCCTGCATCCCAGATGGCTTTGGGTGTTGATTAGGATATGGGGGGTCAAGTGCATGATGTGCAGATGCAAAAATTGGGTAACTCGCAACATGGTTTCCCCATTCATCGAACGTTACACCCCATGGGTTCGTGCTGGGGTGGCTACCGAAAGAAGTAAGCCTGTGCAGCTTTGGCTCCCATGCGAACCAACCGCTATTTTTTTGTCTTACGGGTCCATATGGAGTTTCTACTTGTGTGTGATGAAAAATGGACTCTCGGAAGATCATGTCCCCATCCGGAGTCCACGCAAAATCATGAAGTGCATGATGAGAGTCTTCACAACCAAACCCTGTTAATGGAATTTCTCTTAAGTCTGCCTTACCGTCCCCGTTTGTATCCTTTAGAAATGTGAGATGAGGCTCTTCCGACACATAAACTCCTCCATTTCCAAATTCAAATGAAAGTGGAATGTTGAGACCTTCCGCCCAGACTGAGCATTTATCCGCCTTACCGTCTTTGTTTAAGTCCTCCAGTATTACTATTTTATCGTTGGGCGACTGTCCGGGATAAACATGAGGATAAGTCGTCGAACAACTTACCCACATCCTGCCCTGTGAATCCCAGCGCATTTGTATTGGGCAGGCAATCTCAGGAAATTCTTCCTCACTTGCAAATAGTGATACCTCAAAACGGGGATCCACTTCAAATGATTTAAGTTCATCTTCCGGAGACATCCATTGGTTGGCACCTCTGCTCTGTTGGGTACTCGGTAGGGTCGGAACATTTGAATCGTCAATAATAGGACTTGGGTTTTCTCCTCGTACTAAACGATGAATTCGCTGATCACGATTGGCCGTCATCAGATCAAAATTCTTCATAGCAGGGAGAAAGTCGAGATAACCATATCTGCCCCGCCGTCCGCCTGTGTAATAGAATGTGTTAAGCGGTCTGTAACGATAAAAGTGCTGAGTATTTTTTTCGATAACGGCGGCCCTTACATCTTCATTGAGAGAAGGTACATCTGCCCCAATCATAGATTGATAAAGAATCTTAGCGAGGTTCTGGTACCCCTTTTCATTTAAGTGACAGCCGTTAATTGTAATCTTTTCTTTGGATCCTTCCATGAGCTGAGCTGTGGGAAGAGTACAATCAATAAACCCAACACCTTCACTGGCACAGATTTCTTTCATCGCATTAGAGTATGCAAATAATCTCTTATTGTTTTGTGTTCCGGCCATAACACCCTGTGTGTCTTCATTGGCTATCGGTGAAACCATAACCACTTGAGGGGCGGTGGTGCCGTTGTAAGCAGCTGACTTTAAAGTTGTTAGATAAGATTTTAAGCGGGTTTTAAAAACTGGAATTTTGTTGATACCTGCAAAAGATTCGTTGAAACCAAAGGCAGCAATGATTAGATCGGCTTTCATCGCAGTAAGATGCTGATTGGCATCAGCAAAATTATCCGGCCTTGGTTGTAGATCGATCTCATCTGCAGACCATGCCAAGTTACGAACAACCAAATTGTGATTGGGGTGTCCCTGCTGAAGAAGGGCTTCAAAGTGACCAAAATTTCTCATTCGGTCAAAAAGAGTGTTACCAATGAGTGCAATGCGAGTTTTTGGCTTTAATTTAAGGGGAAGCTCCGTCTTTACAGGCATTGCGGGTTTGGCTTTGGCAGCATTTTGGGCAAACATAGCATACTTCTGAAAATCTTCATTTTCTGCGAAAGACGAATAGCTGGAAAAAACGATGACTAAAAAGATAAAAATCGTTCTAGGCAGATGGGCGGAATGGTTGGTAAATTTAATGAGTTTCACATATTGTTTTTGGAGATAAAAAGATGATTCTTGCGAGGGTAAAATTAGGGATTTTATAATTTTGTTTTTATAATAATCAGATTTTGCAAACAACTAATGATTGAAAATGTGGGAAGTGTTGGCTTTAAAAATTACTTTTATCCTGCTTTTTAGGTTTACGAATCAAGGATTACATGCCTGATGAACTAAATGATATATAAAAAGTTTTTTAGCTTACTTTGTAGTTTGTTTATCATTCATGGCTTGAGTGCCCTGCCCTTTGGAGAAACACCAAATATAATTTTGGTTATCACTGATGATCAAGGCTATGGTCCAGTTGGTAAACATGGTCACCCTTGGATTAAAACCCCCAACCTTGATAAATTACACGGCCAAAGCATTAGATTCGAGAGATTTTTGGTCAGTCCCACTTGCTCTCCTACCCGTGCAGCACTGATGTCAGGCAGACATCCCATGAAGAATGGTATTACCCACACTATTCTTGAGCGTGAGAGAATGGCTCTAAGCACGGTTACATTGCCTCAGGTTTTAGCTAAGGCAGGCTACGCATCTGGTATATTCGGAAAATGGCATTTAGGAGACGAGGAACCATATCAGCCTCACAAAAGAGGGTTTGATGAAGCTTTTATTCACGGAGCTGGAGGGATTGGCCAAAAATTTAATTGTTCCTGTGCAGATGTTCCTGGTAATAAATATTTCGACCCAGTGATTCGCCATAACGGTTCATTTGTTAAAACGAACGGTTATTGTACTGATTTGTTTTTCACTGCAGGCATGGGTTGGATTAAAGAGATGAAGGCAAAAAGAAAGCCCTTCTTTGCATATATCTCAACCAATGCTCCTCACGGTCCTTTCATTGCTCCTCCCGAAAATGCCAAAAAATTTACTGATCTTGGTTTTTCTGAAAGAGATGCCGGTTTCTACGGAATGATCGAGAATATTGATGAGAACATGGGTCGTCTTATGGGAAAACTTGATCAATGGGATCTTAGCAAAAATACTATTCTTATCTTTATGTCTGACAATGGTTCAGTTGGAGGAATGGTTCGAGAAGGTTCAAAACTAGGAACTAGTAAGGACGGAAAGCCCATGGAAGGTTTTAACGCAGGGATGAAAGGTGCAAAGGCTTCAGCAGACGAAGGCGGTGTCCGAGTCCCCTTTTTCATCCGCTGGCCTGGTAAATTCTCGCCGGGAAAAGCGGTAGAAAGAATTACAGCTCACATTGACCTTTTGCCAACACTGGCGGATATTGCGGGGATTGACCAATTACCGAAGGGCCAAGTCGAGGGACGAAGCCTCGTTCCCTTACTCAAGAATCCAAATGCAAAGTGGAAGGACCGCTATCTTTTTACTCAGGGAGCACGCTGGAAGACAGGTGCTGAGCCAACAGATCATATGTGGAAGCGTTTTGCGGTTAGAAATGAACGGTTTCGGTTGGTCGAAAATAGCCTTTACGATATGAAGGCAGATCCTGGCCAAACTACAGATGTTGCAGGTAAGTTTCCCAAAATAGTCAAATCTATGAGAGAGGCATATGAAAAATTTTGGAAGGATACCAGGCCCTTGATGGTGAATGAAGATGCACCCATGTCACCCACCCGTCCATATCATGTATTGTATGAAAAACAGTTGAACAGTGAAGGCATTCCTACTTGGAGAGAGCCCAAGCTTTAAATTACTTGATAACTCAGAAACTTCCGGAAAAATACCCTTAACGAAGAAATTTATTAGAATCCTTCTCTGATTACATGTTCATAATTGCTTGCAACGAGTTGCCCTAATTGATAATAATAAACGCTTTTTTACCCCATTTAAGCTATGTCAGAATTAAGCGATTTAACATTAAATTATTCATTAAGAGACAAAACCGGAACGAGTGCCAGTAAGTATATTCGCTCCCAAGGTCGGATTCCTGCAGTTCTTTACGGCAAGGAAATGAATCGCTCTCTATCGGTTGATGACAAAGAGATGCGTATACTTCTCAGAAAAGCCGCCGGTACATCTTCATTGATGAGACTTATTGGAGAGAGTGGAGAAGACGAGTTGGTTTTGATCAAGGAATTACAGGAAGATAAGATTCGGGACAGAATTCTTCACATTGATTTTGTTGAAGTTAAAAGAGGTGAGGATCTACAAACCTCAGTTCCTCTAAGTATTTTAGGAGAGGCAGAAGGCGTTAAAACTCAGGGAGGTATTTTAGAAGTCTTGGCAAATGACATTGAGATTCGCTGTCGTCCAAGCAATTTGCCATCTGCTATTGAAATAGACATCAGTAATCTTGGTCTTGGCGAGAATTTACAAATTAAAGATCTTGCTGAAATGGATGGGGTTACCTACACATCACCCGATGATACAATTTTAGTATCTTGCGTTGGTAGTGCGAGCGGTCGCTCTGGTTCTGATGATGAAGAAACTACCGAAGAGCCAGGAGCAGAGGATGCCGAATCTAGCAACGATGCATCCGAAAGTGATTCTTCAGAATAATTTTCCAACCAGTATGTCAGGTGTCTTGCACAGCCATAATTGGGTTAGGAAATCCAGGAACTCAATATACCAATTCCAGGCATAATCTAGGGTTTTGGCTATTAGATAAATTCGCAGAATCGCAGAAAATTAACTTCATAGAAAAATCTAAGTATTGTGCTGAAATTTGTAAAATGTCTTTCCAGGATAAATCTTTCATGCTTGTTAAGCCTATCACCTTTATGAACGAAAGTGGAAAGTTCTTAAAGAACCTGCTCTCCAGTAACAATTGTGAATTGGAAGAATCCATCCTCGTTCATGACGAACTCACCCTGCCAGTTGGCCGGATGAAAATTTCCGTAGGTCAAGGAGACGGTGGGCACAACGGAGTTAAAAGCGTTTTTTCCGGGATTGGTAAAAATCTGAAACGATTGCGCCTAGGAATTGGGCCAAAGCTAAACCCTGAGATGGATTTGGCTAATCATGTTTTATCCAAATTTTCATCAGAAGAACAAGCAACCTTAGAGCATCATTCCTTACTTTTTTTGGATGCCCTGAAATCCCTGATGACAGAAGGAGTCGAAAAAGCTATGAATCTCTACAATCAATCACTTCCCACCAAAATTTAATCATGAAGAATAATTATCTCGCAACTATAGTATTTGATCCTAAAGGCTCTGATGGATCGACTGATGAAATGATTCCTAAACTTAGCGAAATCATTGTCAGCGTGGATGGAGAGGTCCAAAAAGTAGAAAGTCAAGGAACTCACGAGTTCGCTTACCCACAAAAAGGAAAAGCAACCTCAGGTGTCTATTTACAGTTCGAACTTTCGGGCGATCCAGAAATGCCGACTCGCCTTAAAGAGAAATTACGTCTCGAAAAAAAGGTTGATCGCGTTTTGGTTGAGCGTAAGTAATACTTTATAAATGGCCTCATTAAACAAAGTCTTATTAATCGGTAATCTCACGAGAGACCCTGATGTAAAGATGCTTTCGAGTGGTCGCCCTGTTTGTAATTTTGGATTAGCATTAAATCGCAGTTACAAAGATGGGGAAGGTAACCGCAAAGAAGAAGTTACTTTTGTTGATGTAGAATGTTACGGCCCTCGAGCTGAGGCTGTTGGAAGATTCTTCACAAAAGGAAGATCAATCTTTGTCGAAGGAAGACTAAAGCTTGATCAGTGGGAATCCAAGGAAGGTGAAAAAAGAAGTGCAATTCGTGTAGTTCT
>JBMYOA010000025.1:0-16448 GCA_049598825.1 Opitutales bacterium
ATCATAAATTCTCCTGGATCTATTCTTTCTAATGAAATTGGGGAAAATTCTTGAACCTGCTTATGCAAATTTTCTTTCTGCGTTTCAGTTTTTGAAGTATTCGATTCGTTACTTGGTAGAGCCTGACCAAGGCAGATTCGTAACCCTCTATCGCCTTCTGAAACAGTTGGGGAATTGGCTCCTCGATAACTTGAGCGGCAACGTGAATAGTCGGTAATGAAACTTCCTCCTTTCAGTATTTTCCAGTCGCCATCCAGTCTTGCTGGATTTTTGGCTCCAGCTCTTGGAAAAGAAAAAAGTTCAGTTTTGTTTACGCTTGTACCGTCCATGCACCATTCCCAGACATTTCCATGCATGTCGAATAAACCCCAATCATTGGGTAATTTTTGAGATACTGCTTTGACTTCCCCTGATGAGTTTTCCGAAAACCATCCATATTGTTTAAGATGTTCTTCGTATGTATTTTGTTTATTAGGAAATTTTCCATAAGAGGTGTTGTGATATGGACCGGATGATCCTGCACGTGCTGCATATTCCCACTCGGCTTCCGTAGGTAATCGCCAAATTAACCCATTGGGTGGTGGGAATTTTTTGTTCAACAATTTACAAAATTCCATGGATTCAAACCAGCTTACTTGAACGGGTAGGTTTGGTCCTTTTTTCTTACTTGGGTTCGTTCCAGTTATTTTTTCAAATTGTTCCTGTGTCACTTCGGTTGTACCGAGCCAATAGCGGTTGGTCATATAAATCTTTTTCCATTTTTCATTTTTTGAGCGTCCTACCTCTTGGGAGGTTGAATCCTGATGAGTATAATTCCCTTCCGCTAGTTTTGCATACTCATCCCATAGTGCAAAAGAGCCAGTTTTGGATGTAGTGAAAATAGTGTTTTCGTCCTGCTCGTTCAGAGATGCCTTTAAGATTCCCACCTCTGGGTGCGGGGTAAACCATAGGATTTCTTTTGCTTGGGAATCCTGAGCTAGGAATCTCAGTCTTTTCCAATACCAGCTACGAAAATATGAATTTGTATTTTCGAGAATGGAGAGAGCTTTCTCACCATTTTGTGATTTCAATTCTTTCTCCGCTAGATGGATTTGTGATAAATATTCCCTGTATGATTTAAGGAGTAGATTGCATCGAAGTCGTTTGACGCTTTCCAGTGGTACGCGGAAATTACCGAGATAGGAATGCTGCCCGATAAGGAGATCATTGTTAATTGATTCTAACTTAAAGGAAAGTTTCCCGAGGGATCTTTTAAGGCTAATTTCCTCATTAAATGTAAACCTACTTGCATTTTGATCATTCTCAGGAAAATGCACAGATCTTATATTTTCGTAAGGAACTTCAAAAGTTCCTCTTTTTGTTTTGATGAGCAAACCATTCTCGGAGGATGAAGAAGATTGGATTGATGTAGAGTCGCCATTTTTGAAGGATATGAACTGATTACCCTCCTGATTATCAATCGCAGAAGGACTGGTTAAAAAATATTCTCCAGACCACCCCGCAATGGTTAATTCTTCGAGCCTTAAGTACGAGTTTCCCCCTTGATTAATAAAAAGTAGTCCGTTGTTCTCGGGGGAATAATCTGAGGAAGGGTCCTTCCATCTTGCCACTTCATTTCCGTTTACGAAAACTATAAATTCTTTTCTTTGTTTATGGGCGTAAATCTTGAAATTAGCTTTTTTCACTCCAACTAATTGGTCGACCATCACGGAACCCAAAGTTTCCCTCATTGTCCTTCCTTTGAGCTTTCGGTTGGATTGAAGGTTGATTCGATTATTAGAAAAGGAGAGATGATAACCTTCACTTCCATAACTTCCACCGTCTGAATCAGAAAAAAATCGTAAGGCTAGATAAAAAGACCTTTGCCACTCAGCTTCAAATCTCACTTCAATTGCATCGACTGCGGGGAGAGTTGTGCCGGTGCTGCCTGAAAAGACCGAAATTAGGCTTCCTTGTTCCTCTGTCCATGCTTTGGTGTTACTTTTTTTCCATTTTTCAAAATCGTAAGAGTAATCATAAAGAACCTGATAGGATTCAGGAAGAAATTCCACTGATTGAATATCTGCAAGTTTGACCTCCAAACTTTGACCAAAACCAGATGAAAAAATGAGCTTCTCACTGTCGAGGGATTTCATGGAGCCTCGAAGAAAATCTTTATTTTTAAAAAGGATCACCATCGAGCCAGCAGGCTTCTCTTGGTTGTTCTCTTCTCTGTTAAATAGTATGGACTCAACCGCTTTATAATCGAAGGTAAGGTGGTTCTTGGATGACTTGTGGTTCCAGATCAAGTTATCCGCGTCTTGAATTGCATGTAGGCTTCCCAGGAGTGACGAACCATCAAAAAATGAAACCGTTTCCGGGCCTTTGAGGTTAGCGACACTTTGATTCTGTTCTCCGAATCCGAATACAAATGATACTGCATTTACTAGGATGCAAAAAAGAGACTTTAAGTGGAAAGGAAAACTAATCAGTTTCATCTCTCGTAAATCGGTAAATATCTATAATTTAAGGCCATGGATAATAAGGCTGCAGATGTGGCGAAGGTTGTTCCGTAGTTGCCAGTCCATGAACCGCTTTCTGACTGGGTTGCCTGAAGTTGTCTTACATTTGCTAGGTTCCATGTGTTCCAGTCTTCCGGTGAAGCACGAAACATAGCTTGAGCAGTGTAATAGAGACTATAAAACTTGTGACCTTGATCTCCAAACCGAGCGTTTTCTCGCAAATATTCGAGAGAGGACTTAAAAGGTTTTGAGTCGGTATCTTTATCAAGGGACAAGATAAGTGAGCCAATCGCGGTGCGAGGAAGATTAGCTCCCGAATTACCCGTGTATCCGAATCCACCCTTTTCGTCCTGACAATCGATAAGAAATTGTTTTCCCTTTGCAATCGCTTCGTCGGGTACTTCGATTCCCGCATTTTTGGAAGCAAACAGTGCAACCAATTGAGCTCCCGTTATCGTGGTATCAGCGTCTTTACTTTCAGGGCTGTACCGCCAAGCACCTTTAGGGTTCGTTTTTTGAGCTGAAACAATCAAGTTGGTTGCTTTTTTTAGAGCGGGCCCGATCTCCGTGTTGTTGGTTAAACCGTAATACTCGGCCAGTGCAAGCGTCGCAAAACCGTGATTATACATTGAGTTTCCAATATAGCCTGTCTCCTTATTTTGTAGTCGGAGAATCTGTTCGATTGATCTGGCTAAAGGTTTGGAAAAAGGACCAAACTCAGGATCATCCCCCCTCGAAAGAAAGGCAAGTACTGCCATTCCCAATACGCCTGGTTCAGAACCATAGGAAGAATCTATCCATTTTCCATCTTCAGTTTGTGAATTTTGCAAAAATAGAAGGCCTCTCAGGTATGATTGGTCCAGAGAACGAACAAAGTCGTCGTTTTGTTGCTCGAAAATTTCCTGACATTCCGCACCCAAGATCAGGGTCAGATAAAATAGCATAATTAATAGTCTATGTTTCAATCTTCGATTGCTTTGAAGTATTTTTCCATGACTTCCTGAAACTCAGGAGCGATGGATGGTCCTCCACTCCCACTGCTTTGAGAGGAGGTACCGATATTAGTTGGAGTCGAAGTATTTCCATTGAGAGAGTTGATTGTTTTGTCTGTAGTACCACCCTGAGAGGACCCACCTCCAGACTTACCTGCCATAGGGCTCTTGCCTTTAGCCTGTCCGGGTTTTTGATTCCCCATTTGCATCATCAAGAGTTCCATAGCAGTAAGGTTTTCACTGGCATTCGGTTGATTGCCCTGGCCTTGTCCCTCAATCAATAAATTGATGAGATCACTCAAAATCTCTTTTGATTCCTCCTGTGCGGATTGAGTAACTTCATCAAATCTCTGATTTGATAGCTGTTCCGATGATTTTGCCATGGCCATATGGGCATCGTCGAAAAGGGGGTTCATTGCTTCTTCAGCCATCGATATCTGGGTGTCGGTAAGATCGATCATGAGCGTGTCTTGTTGATTTGTAAGTGAAGATGCCCATTTTTCTTTGTTTCCGCGGAAACCCTGGCGGTCTAGATTTTTTGTTTTAAAGAGAATTTCGCTTTGTATTTTTCTTATCTTGAGCAAAGCAAGGATGTCAGCCGTTTTGTCTTTTCCACCGGCTTTTCCTCCGGGTGAATCACCACCGGGGGACTCTGCTTGTAATAACTGGGCCCATAACTCAAAAAGTTCCTCCCATTGATTCAATCCGTTAAGAGCTTGAAAGGAAATGTTGTTTCGTAAACTTTGGGCAACAACACCAAGTTCCTCCTTTGCTTTGGCTTGGTTCATCAGACGGCTGACTTCTCCATATTCCGCTTTGTTGGTTCTTTCGTGGTATCTGCTTATTTCATTCTTAATTTCCTCTGCATCCAAGCTTACAGTAGTTTGTATTTTTTCCATTTCGTAAACAGATACACGATTTTCGTTTTTAAGTTGTGTGGTCATTCTTCCGATGGATGATGGCATCAGAGAGACCAATTTTTGGGAGAGTTTCTGTTCCGTCCGTTTCAGTTTTCTTAGCCTTTCAGCAAGAGTGATTGCTTCAAGGTCGTCCAATTGTTTTGAAAATTTTGCTAAGATATCTCTGAGGTTATCCAACGCTTTTTGCTGAAATTCTGCGGCTTGCATCATCGATTGACTTGCCTGTTGACTGTCGGATGTGCTCGCAGTGTTCAATTTTTTGCCTGCATCTCGCATAGAGTTTTGGGAAGTGTTTTGCATCTCCTTTATAGAGTTGGCAAACTCCTTGAGTAAATCTGCGTCAAAAAGGGGGTTTTTAGTGGCTTCATTAAGAGTTTCTAATCCCGTACTTGCTGTGGTTTTGAGCATGCTGGCTAGTTCTTTTTGATCATCTCGCAGATTGGAAATTTCATTAACTGATTTACGATCTAATTCTTTGTTATCTTGACTATTGATCTTTGTCTCAGCAGCGAGGGTTTCAAACTGGGTTGCTTCCTGCGAGCGGGCAATTTCAGAAACCTCAGCTATTACCATATCCATTTGGGTTCGGATCATTTCTGCGTGTTTTTCAGGTCCAATAATCTTGAGTTTAAGTGGTTTAGAAATGACGGAATCCCTTTCTGGGTAATGATCTTTAGATGTGGCAAAAAAGACAATTTCATCCCCATCTCCAACTTCAAAGATGCTCGGATCAAAGGGAAAAGATAGTTCAAAACTCTTCGTGCCACTCGTAGGAAAAGTTTTTCTGAAAAGTTCCTGTTCGGGAGCTTTGTTCTCTGGTTTAGCGATCTTACAGGTTAGGGAAATTTCTGATAAACCGAAATCATCTGCATGCAGAAAGTCAATTCTACGTGTTTCAAAAATTAGGACAGGGGAGGTATCAGTTTTAATATCTACATTGACGGAAGGAGGGAGGTCTTCTTGTACTTTAATGGAAAGATTACCCGGAGCCCTTTGGGAAAATCCAAATTGGTCGACTATATGAATTTCGAAACTTTGATCATCTTGTAATTCTTGGAGTCGAAGGTCGAAGTTTCTGGAGTTGGGTTGTTTTCCTATGTGTACTTGGTTGTTAGTAATAAGTAGTCTTGAAATTTCTCGATTTACTTTTCCATGCAGTGAGATTTTCGAATTTTTGGGCACATCAATTGTTTGATTCAATGCTTCGTATGTTAGAGGATCCTGAGACAAGTATTCAGGGAATTCAATGGAAGCAGATATAGACTCCAGTTTTGGGCGTTCAATAGGTTTAAAATTATACCTCTTGGAGTAATCACCAGATTCAAGTGTAGCAGAAAACTCTTGTTTTTGGGGGGGTAATCTAAACTCATACACATTACCATTATTGGGGGTAATTAAATTAAGATCTGCATAACCCGTGACATTTAGATTCGCATATCTTGGTTTTCGTTTAGAATTTTGTGATAAAGAAAACCTCATCGTATTGCTTTCATTCCTGATGAAATAAAGGTCTCTTTCTTCGACATCTAAAAAATCAGTAAGGGTTTTTCTTTCCAGTGAGGAAAAAGGTAAAGCCCACCGATAAAATGAATTTTTACCCAGGTCAGGAAACGAAAAACAAAAAACGAAAATAATCACTGAGATTGCCCCAGCAAGGATTGCCGGGTACCGGATCATTTTCCATGGGTAAACCTTTTCAATTTCAATGGAATCAATTTCTCCCAACATTTTTTGCTGGGCTGCCTCAAAAATTTGAGTCGAAAAAGAGGGATTTGATGCCGGTTTTTTCTCTGCAATTTCAATTATACCTAGCAACCTTTCCCCCTTTGCCCGATAGATTTTTCTTACACTCTTTGCCAGCCAGGAATCATGGCGGGTGAGATGAAAACTATAGATGTATAGTTTCCATGCAGCCCAAGCAGAAAGAATCATTCCGAACATTAAAATAATTGTTCGCCCAAAGGTGGTTGTTTCCCAAATTCGATCTGAAAAGCAAAGACTCATCCATGAGCTTCCGAGAAAGAAGATAATAAGAAGAAGAAATTTTAAAATTAGTTTTGTGCGGGCAGCTCTTTCGAGATTACCAAAAAATTTGACGAGTCCATCCTTGAGTGCAGTCGAGGGGGCAGAAGTGCTTTTGAGAGAGTTTAAATCCTTGCTTTGCATTTTTCTAGACCATCCCAAAGAATTTTCTAACCGTCCAGTAAATAGCCAGTAGTACAAAAAGAAAAGATCCCCAGTACAGATTTGTTCTCAGGCTGTTAATTTTAAAGATGGGGTCGGGTTTTGGAGGAAAGGACAATGCAGAAATTAATTTCTCTTTTTCCTGATAATTTTTTGAAAGTCCCCCGGTTAAATTAGCGAGTTGTTGTAGGGGGACTGGGTTCGTGGGGTTGCCCAATTTTTCCCGATTCAGTTCTCCAACCAACAGCGATGTTTTAATGGACTTCTCTGCAGATTCACAGATTGCTTCTATGCTTAGATCGCCAGATGATGTTGCCTGGATAGATGCCAGAAAAACTCCCGAGCAATCGGGGTCTTTTTTAAATGTAATATTTTCAACATCTCCATTTGCATGCCTGGCAAACCCCTTCACTTCTCCCTCTTCCAGGGGGAACCCATTTTGATCAAGGACGATGCAACGAAGAAAAACTTTTTCTCCAAAACGAGGTTTTTCAGGAGTAGGAATCAGCTTAATTCCCTCTTTCTCAGCTAAATATCTACCGTGAGCCATCCATCTTACGACCTGGCTCCAAAAGCGATAATGATATTTATCTTCAACACCCCTACGCCATCTCCATGCCGAATCTGATCCTAAGTAGAGGGATTTTCCTGCTCCTACTTGCCTAATTGCAAGTAATGGCATTTTCCCCCATTCTGTCACAAAATTGGAATGAACCGCCAATACTTCAGAACCCGGTCGACTTTTTTCCACCATGGCCGACCAGTGGTATCCCGGTAATTTAGACCAGAAATCTCGGTTTTTTTCTCCTGAACCCCGAAGATTTGTTAGCCAATGTTCACGCCCTTTTTGGGTTAGGGAATAGGTTGCGGGGTTACGGGTACCTAAACCGCGAGGTTTTTCTAAATCATAAATAACGGGAATAATCTCTCCAAGAGAAGTTTGGCTTAAACTCTGTTGATTCCCGCGTCTGCCAGGCATGAAAATGATGCCTGATGCTTGATATTGAATTAAATTTGCCAGAAGTTCGCATTGTTTTTCACTAAGTTCAGCCTCGTTCAGCCCAACATCTCCAAGAAAGATTACATCGTATGGGGCTAAGGTGGCTTCGTCGTTGGGAAACTCAGGAATGTAACTTGCACCCTTTGATGGGCTCATACCGGGGTGAAAGAGGATACATGAAACATTAACTCCTGGGTCACGGCTTAACGCGTTTCGTAAAAATCGATATTCCCACCTGGGAAAAGAATCCACAACGAGGGCTCGAATCGTTTTATTTTCAACACGGGTACGAATTTTTTTCTGATTATTTGTTTTGTAAGTCTCTCCTTTGACTTGCTGGAGAATGATTTCAAATTCTATTTCACCTTCCTGCTCCGGTAACCATGAAAGGTTTCCAGAAATGGTTTCCCCAGCCATGAAACTTACTGGTTTCTCCAAGACTTTCTCCCCGTTAGAAAAAAGAGTAAGTGAAGTCTTTTGAGGAGATTGAAAATTATTGGTTGCTTGCCAGCTAATCATCACTCTTTCCTCCTGGAGCACAAAAGAAGGAGCAAAAATTTCATCAAGCACAAGATCTGGAAGTGAAGAATCGGATCCAGTAATTAAGCTGTAAACTGGAACGGATAAAGCCCGGCTTTTTCCGGCTACAGTCAAAACGGATGAACCGGTATTGGCATCCCCATCTGTTAGAATTAAAATAGCTTTTACAGAATCTCCTTCATCTAAAGCTTCGTGAATAGCCTCAGTAATATCAGTTGCTTTAGTACCGGCAGGGGAAGAAAAGTTTTTTACAAGTATGGTGGCGTTAGTTTCTAAGTTTTTGATCCAATCTTCCTGAAGAAATTGCTCTGACCATGTAGATCTTTCAATTGGTTCTTCATTGCCTATCAGAATATCCTTAGTTTGCATGCTTTCAGAGACATCTCGTAAACAGATGATTTGCGACTTTTTATCACTTACAATTCTTTCAATCCGTTCCGGGTCAAAAAGCGTAAAAAGAAGTGTGGCAATAATCAAAATCCGAAAGATCTCCAAGAGGGCAATCTTACGGTTCTTTTTCATCCGCATCCAAGTACGGAAACCGAGGAATACAGCAACAGCTAAGACGGTAATTGCAAACACCCAAGAGATGGGTGCCCCTTCAATTTTCCAAGAATCTGAACCGAACATTATACCCTCGAGTTTCCTAGTGATTTAGTAAGCTGCGGTATGCTTAAGGCACCCTCAAGAAGAAGAAAAATAATCATTAAAATAAGAAAGAAATTCCAGATTTCAGCTCTTTTAAAACTGGACGTAGCAGTTTGGGCATCATTCCAGGATGCATGTTCAGTGCTTACAATATCTTGTAATTTATTTTTTTCTATAAGGTTATCCACGGTTTCACCTGCGGGTCGATTGACTGCAAACAATTTGCCTAAGTCTTTATAGATTCCAGCTTGGGCTGATGGCTTGTCCTGCTTTTCACCTAAAATAGATAGGGCACTGTTAAGACTCAGAGAATTGTTATCTCCACATTCTATAAATTCAAAGTCTGATTTTTGCCTGCATTCATCGATGATTCTTTGAATGACTGGAACAAAGACAAAACCCTCTCCCAAGCTTGACCAATCTAGATTTGGTAGTGTTGAGAAGGAATAAAGCACTCCTTGTCCATAGATTTTTCTGGTTAAGAAACTTTGTCCATCAGCATAAAAGGCAAGAGGTTGTCCTAGCTGAGGAATTACCCTCTGGTGAATTTTGAGATACGAAAGTGGTAATTCTTTTCCATTGGTGGTGTTAGCAAATACGCCCTCATTTTTATTCCATTCTCTGAGAGTAAAAAAATCATCTTGGGACTTAGTTTCATTTGTACTCCAAGTCTGTAATTTTACATTTTCATTATTTGTTTTTGCAGAGGGGAATAGAACGACCATTCCTCCCTTGAGGAGAAACTGATCAAGGAAACCTAGGTCTTCCTTGGTTAAGTCTTTTTGGATTATCAATAGATCGTGCTCACTTGGATCTTGTTGCCTGGAAAATAAATTTTTACTCAGAAGGGTTCTATCAGGATCTAATGAACTTGCCGCAACCACGAATCTTTCAGTTTCTGAATCCTTTACAGCAATCCCTATCTTGAGCATCGATTGATTTCCGTAAGTAAAATAATATTCGTTATCTCCAGGGAACGAATCCTCGGGTAGAGTAATGCTTATCCAACCGACAGGTGGGTGCCCTGTGAGTGGAATGGATGGAGTCCAAGTAGTGGACGGATAAGTAAATTCACAATCCATCAGAAGAAGATCTCCGTTGATCCTGATTCTTACTGCTAATCTTTCCTGGTCTCTTTGGTTTCCTTTGATCAGTAGGGTGGGGTTAGCTGTGCCAGCTTCTTCCAAATAAGACTTACAATGTATGCTGTAGTTTATGGCCTTAGTTGGTTTTAAATCTAAAAAGCCCAGCTGCCACAAACCCTGCTTGTTATTGATGGTTTCATTTATGCTTTTAAGGATCTCGGAATTTTCGTTAATTTGCCAACTTGCCTCTTGCTGATCCGATATGACCAAGATTTCCGCCTGGCCAATCTCCGCTTCATTTAACCAAGCCAAACTACGATTAATAGTTTCTGGAAGATTTGCTCCGCTATCTGTTGGTCCAATAAAATCCTGCATTTCTTTGGAGTAGATAGTTTCGATTTTATCCAAAAAGATTGGTTCTGCGAAAAGTGTCTCCATCACGGCTATTTTACTATTAGGCCATGACTTCGATAAAAGGCTAAATTTTTCTAGACCTTCTTGGAGAAGTGTTTTGGAAGATTCGGCAGATTTTTTTTGCATACTCGATGATCTATCCAAAATTAACAAAACGAGTTCGGGTTCTTTTGTGGCTAAATCAAGAAATGACTGGTTCCCCACTGAAATGGGACGAGCAAATAGAATGACCAGTGAACAGATGGATAGCATTCTCAAAAGTAAAGTCAGCCATCTGCGAATTTTCGACATTCTGGAAGAGCTCTTTTTTGCTTTTAAAAGAAATCTCATCGCAGCCCACGATTCCCTGCGATGTCGCATAAGGTTTAAGAGGTGAATCAGTATGGGAGTTGCGGCTAGGATTATCCCTGCCAGGGCAATGGGCTGTAAGAAACTCATCGCGATCTAAAATTGAGTTCTTTGAAATGAAAACACACTTAATGCTTCATCAATTTCAGCATCCGTGACTACTTGATGAAAAGAGCTTTGGGTTTCTGCACATATTTTTTTAATTTGGTTCATGTGCTCTCGCATCTGTTTCAAATACTCATCACGAATGATACTAGGCTCAGTAAGGATAGAGGAACCGCCTTCCAAATCGATAAATCGAGTGGGGCGATCAAAGACAAACTCTAACTCTTGCCGGTCCATGAGATTGAAAAGCACGACTTCATGCTTACGGTCACGCAAGTGATGAATGGCATCTCCAATAATTTCTGGATCTTCAAAAAAGTCAGAAAAAACAAGGAGTAATGCTCGGCTTTTGACCGTTTCAGCAACTTGGTGAAGTTGAGTAACCAGTTGATTATCTCCACTTGCTTTTGCATGCCCCAGGGTAGACAAAATGTCATGCAGTTGACTCGGGTTGCGACGGGCAGGAAGAACAGAATGCTCACTTGCTTGAAGCAGTGAAAGCCCGACTGCGTCTCCTTGGTTGAGGTAAGCATAAGTTAAGGTTCCCACCATTCTCTTGGCATATTCGAGCTTAGAGATTGGTTTACCGAAATTCATTGAAGCACTGCAATCAAGGACTTGGTGTGCCCTTAAATTGGTTTCCGCTTCAAATTCTTTGAGAAAATATTTGTCGGTTCTTGCAAGGACTTTCCAATCCATTTGCCTTGGATCTTCTCCCTCTGTGTATTCGCGGTATTCTGCAAACTCGACGCTAGAGCCTTTATGATTGCTCTTATGGTGTCCGCTAACATTCCCCTCCATTGCAAAATTTGTGAGTAGTGGATTGCCACCAATCCTAGCGATTGCCTTTCTATCGACATACTCCAAAAACTTGCTCTCCTGAAGAGCCATTTGATCTAACTTTCTTCTTGGTTTGCTTCTTTAATCAATCTTTTGACTACATCAGCACTGGAAATCCCTTCAGATCGAGCATGAAAGTTCGTGATAATTCTATGATCTAAGGCAGCTTCCGCTACAGCTTCCAAGTCCTCGGTCGTAGTGATAAAGTTTCCTTTAATTACAGCTCTTGCTTTTGCGCCTCTAACTAAAAATTGTATAGCCCTGGGACCGGCACCCCATTGAACAGATTGATTTACCCAGGCGGGTGCCTCCGGATTTGTCGGACGGGTCATCCGAACTAAATCGACCGCTCTCTCAAAAACATGTTCTGGTACGGGAATTTTCTCCACGAGTTGTTGAAATTCCTTCATTTTTTTACCCGTAAGTATTTTACTGAGTGTGGGAAGCTCCCCCGAAGTCGTGTTTCTTGCAATGGATAATTCTTCATCACGATTTGGGTACTCAAGTCTTATGAGAAACATGAATCGGTCTAGTTGAGCTTCAGGCAGAGGATAAGTACCTTCCTGTTCAATTGGGTTTTGCGTAGCCAGGACAAAAAACGGTTTTTGTAAGATATGATTTTTCCCGGCAACGGTTACTCTTTTTTCCTGCATAGCTTCAAGAAGCGCCGACTGCGTTTTAGGTGGAGTTCGGTTAATCTCATCGGCTAGTAATACATTCGTAAAAATAGGTCCCTTCACAAATTTAAACTCCCTGCCTGCTCCGTCCTCTCTATTTTGAAGAATCTCGGTCCCGGTAACATCCGAAGGCATGAGATCTGGCGTAAACTGAATCCTTGAAAAGGAGAGTGAGATTGCTTGGGCGATCGAATTTACTAAAAGAGTTTTAGCGAGTCCAGGAACTCCCATCAATAAGGCATGCCCCTGTGAAAGCATACATATAAATATTTTTTCAATGGCATCTTCTTGTCCAATTATAATTCTGCCGATTTCATCCTTAATTTGCGTGTAGGATTCTTGTAGCGATTGAATTGCCAGAACATCATCTTCATTTAGTTCCGGAGATTCTTTTTCTAGTTTTTTTGCTTCTTTTGGTTTAATAAGAGGTGACATCATTAGTAGAATTTAGGCTTTCGAAATCTTTACTTTCGGATCCATATGAACATAATAAATTCATGATCAGGGTTCAGCGTAAATACAAGGTAATAAAAGCCAATTCACTGAAAGATTTGGAAAAAGAGGTTAACGAACTTATTCAAAAGGAGTACAAGGATACGGAAGGTTTTTTGTATCGAGCATCCGGAAGATGGCAGTGCCTAGGAAGTACATTTACAGATAAGGACAACTGGTTACAACCAATGGTTTTTATACAGGAAGAGGAATGAAGAATTTTTGATTACCTTCTAAGTCATTTGAGTTGCCTGTGTGAAAAATATCAGATAATTAAAAAAAGGTTTGCTATTTGAATTTATTCCATCAATCTTTTGTAAATGTGTTCAATTGAACCATTAGGCCGCCAGTAAGGGCAAGACTGGTGGCCTTTTTTATTACATATTAAGATTATATGATGGTTTTTTTACCGTTAATCACATATATCATTACTAACCCTTTCGCTGGATTATCTAGTTAGTCTTAATAGTTGAAAAATACTGCAGTAGCATTTATCGAGTAAATATCACTATGGTAAAAATAATAAATATACTTCTTCTATTTCAACTTGGGTTCTGCTTTACAAGTGGGCAAACAGTCAAGGGTGCAAGCCCGTTGTCGAGTCCTCCTCGTCTGCCTTCTAATATTCCTCCTCCTCCGAGTTTTGCTTCGATATCCTCAAAGGCGGGTAAATTTCAAATCGTCAGTGCGGAGTATTATTCGCAAGACCCGAAACCCTTCTTGTACAAACGCCTCATCAAATATGATACGACCACAGGTGAAGCCTGGATTCTTTATTCCAAGCGCGATTCAGCTGGAGAGAAGAGAGTTTGGGTCCCTTTGACTGAAGAAACTAAAAAGTAGATTTCGCGATTAAGAAGACTCTTTTTTAGCGGAAATTTTATCACCCAGTCTAGAGATTTTCATCTCTAGGCCTTCTACTTTTTTAGCAAGTTTCTTATTCTTAAGGGTAAAGTGTCCGATAAGCATAAGAACTCCAAAAGAGATAAGTGCTATTTTTCCAAATGGAACGGGTCCCCAAGATTTGTTCCAGGCCACATACATAGCTGCAGTTCCCATCAACCCGAGTGCAAGCAGCATAAATAAATTCCATATAAGACGGCTTGTTCCTTGAGGTCTTTCTCTTCCCAGGACCTGTATGTTGTTCATCAATAGAAAAAAGCTTAAGTATGCGACTGGGATGAGAGTGAAGCCCAATATTGAGGTCGGTACTGCCAGCCAAAAAGCAGCATCCTGCCAGAAGAAGGGACCCAGCACACCAAGACCAGCAAGTAATGCACCTCCCAGGAAGGGGGAACCACTGTGGGGTTTGCCAAGAACTTCGCAAATTGCATGCCCATTGATTGTCATTAATATTATAATGGTTGATAAGGCCATTCCTAGCACACCTATACCGAATACATAGTGAGAAAAAGCTTTGCTTTCAAAGAGCGATTCAAGTGATTCTGCAAGGTTGAATGCGTCCCTTTTAACTAACATGGCGGCTAATTGACGATCCGGTAAAGGTAATGAATCTAGCACTGCCTCTTGTTGTATGGGTGCTAGGGCATTGTATTCATCATCAGTCCATTCTAAGCGAGCTCTGGCTGTAGCAAGCTCGAGGTATCCTTTCTCCAGGTTAGCATGAACCTGACCTTCGCTATTGAACGCTGATTCTGGTTTTCCGTTGAATCGAGTTCCTGCGGCAATCACCACACAGCTGGTCGCGATCACATAGGGAATGAGAAGGGCCGTCCATAAATCGAACTTAGCAAGACCTCGGTGTTCCCGGCCCCATTTTCTGCGAAGAAGCACAAAGGGCATGAAGAAAGTCATGTTGATCCCCACCGCAGTGGCTGCTGCTGAAATCATGACATCTTGTTGCAGGCCAACAATTTTGGATTCCCAAAAACTACGAAATTCCCCAGTTCCTTCGAGAAACGGATTATAAGTTTCAGCAGGTGAGTTAAAAAGGGAAAAGTCGGGAACAAACCCAGCAAGGATAGAACCCCAGTCAGCCTCTCCGCTTGTGCTAAGTTTGATAACCACTCCAAAAAATGAAATAACTACAACCCCGACCATTATTTTTAAAACCCAGTCAAAAATTTTCACACCGGTGGATCCTTTGTCGTAGGCTCGAACCACGAGAAAAGCAATTGTGAGAATAAAAGCACAAATCAGTACCTTACCTCCGGTGTTGTTAAGGGCTGGTATCAGGTTTTGTGTAACCGCTGCTGTGCCTAGACTGAATTGAGGTAGGCACCACACGATGTTTGCCATGATTGTCGCGATAGCCCAACCCCAGCCTAAGACGGGATTGATTTCATTATTTATTGAAGTGAATGGACTTTGACCGGTGGATAAAGTGACATGGCTTATCGCTGAAAGCATAATGATTCCCAGCACAATTGCCATCGGTTGCAACCATAAGAGACTGTATCCAGCAAGAACGCCTAGAAAGAGGCTGGATGCCAAGGAGCCTCCACCTAAGGTGATTGCACTTTGGAGCCATCCTGGTCCTGATAACCTAGTGTATGCTCCTAGCTTTGAGAAGAGGCCAGAGGCTTCGGCTTGGGCTAGATATTTCTTTTCGTTTTCAATAGATGCCATACACCTGTAAATCAGGCTTAGACGAGGAAATGTCAAGTAGGCATCTTACTCAGAAAGGATAGAAAAAGATGAGGAAAAGGGCTTATTTCACTTTCATCACTCCACGCATGAGGGCAAAGTGACCAGGGAAAGTACAAACATACTCGTAATCTCCTGCTTCAGGTGCAGTGAAAGTGATAGTTTCATTTTCGTCAGGTCCTAAAAGCTTGGTTGCTGCGATGGTATCACCTTTAACAGATTCAGGAAGTGCGTTGTTTGCATTGGCTCCAGCACCCATTGCTTTTTGCCCAAAAGCAACAGCAGAAATTCCTTTTTTGAGTACGACGAGATTGTGTCCCATTGCGATCTTAGGGATCTTTCCTACATTTTTAAAAGTCAGTTCCACTTTTTCGCCCGATTTAACCTCAAAACTTTTGAGATCGAACTGCATGGTGTCATTACCTGTTATGGTGATCTTCTTAGATTCGGCGATGACGGACAGCGCTGGCATTAATAAGATCGTAAGAATATTAAGGAACTTCATCGAATTTAAAATAAAACCAATGGCTTGAAACTCAAGCAGAGAAAGGGAAAAATTTATACTTTCGTGGAGGGCATGTAGCGGTAGTAAACCTCTAACATGAGAATGGTCATAGTCGTGCGGTAGATATCTGTATCGCCGTGAAAATGTTTACCATGTGGCCAATGACCATCCGATGCCTGTGCTCCACATACGATTTGCTGGAATTCCTTATTCCAGGCACGCCAGTACTTAGAGCCTCCAGATACGCCAGTAGCCTGAAAGCAAGCCTGGGCGTGATAATACCATTCGTAGACATCAATTTGTTTCCATTCTTTCTTTTGATTGGCAATGATCCAATCCAATCCCAACTGAGCCTCTTTGGAACTTGCGTTTTTCCAAATCTGTAAACAAAGAACCCCGGTTCCAGTAAGACTAGGTTTTCCACCAGAACCTTCTTTATAAGCAAATTTTCCGGATTTATCCTGACACCTTTTTGTGTAAGCCACTGCCTTATCCATAGACTCATCTAGACCATCTATGGGAATACCTGTGAGGGCTGCCGCTTTAAGTGCCTGAATATTCCATCCCGTAACTGAAAGGTCAGTGTGAGC
>JBMYOA010000026.1:0-15881 GCA_049598825.1 Opitutales bacterium
CGAGAAAGTCGTCCTGGGAATAGACAGATAGCCCGTTCGGGATCTTAAATGTTCCTTCCTGATATTTGATTTCAGAGGGAGTCGGGAAAAGAAATGTAGCGAGATCTGAGGACACAATCAGTTTGCCGGTTTCTTGGGAAAAAGCATTCCGCATCCCCAGGTTAAAAATACGGTCACGGGCCACGCCCAAACCGTATTGATCACAATGCCAAGTTTGCCTCCGGAGTCTTGAAGGAAGCTCCATTGGAGGGCGGATTCAAAAGAGATCAGGTCGTAGTTGAGCAAAATTTGATAGAAATCAGGTCGCAGGCTGGCCACCAGTAAAAAAGAAAGGACGAAGCCTACGGCCAATCCCTTGACGCTCGCTCTGGGGGAAAGAAGAGAGGCCAAGAACATTCCCAGCATCGGACCGGTGGTGTATGAAATCATTCCAAAAGCCAGGACCACGACATTTACTTTTCCCCGGAGTGAGTCCAGTTCGACCGCAAAAGCCGAGAGTAGAATCCCCCAGATTAGAACCAAAATTCGCGAGAGAAAGAGTCTTTTCTTTTCCGCATCCACTCCGGTCTTGGGCTTCAGTAATCCAAGTGTGGTTTGAGAGAGTGCTGCGAGAATTGAGTCGAGACTCGAGATCGCGGCTGCAAAAATTCCGGCGAGAATCAGACCCCGTAAGCCAACGGGCAATTCAGTCACGATCCAAACGGGAAATACTGCATTGGTATCCTCGGTGAAAATTCCGGGTTCGGTGCCGCTGGCTCTCATCGGTTCGTAGAACGCAAAAAGAGCGGTTCCTACAAAAAGCATCAGCAGGGTCAGGAGGAGGGCGCCGGAGCTTGCTATCATCGCTTTGCGGGCATCCTTGGCGTCGCGGCAACAGAACATTCTCTGTGCATTGAGCTGGTCCACTCCAAATGCACTCAGGTTTTGGAAAGGGACCGCAATGATCGCGACCCAAAGAGTAAAGCCAACGGCCGGATCGGAAGTGAGATTGAGGAGTGTAAATTTATCCGCATCCCCGGCCACTTGCATCATTTGATTCCATCCGCCATCCAGTTCTCCAATGATCCAGAATAAACTGAATAGGCCGGCTCCCACGAAGAGAAAGAACTGCATGACATCGGTCCAAATGACCGTTCGCATTCCTCCCATAAGCGTCCAGCCCACTGCAAACAGTCCAATGATCCAGATACAGTGGTGAAATTCCAATGGTGTGACCACTTTAAGGGCCAGTGCCGCTACCAGCACCCGAACGCTCTGGCCGAGGATACCTCCCACCTGAAAAATGATAGTGGCTAATCTTTTGGCACCTTCTCCAAGCTGATTTCCCATGTAATCATAGGGGCTGTAAATCTCACGCTCGTAAAAGACCCGAACAAAAAAGATTCCCACAATAATCCGGGCGAGGATCGAACCGATTCCCCATTGCAGATAGGTGAAGTCGCCGCCTGCTGCATAAATCATTCCGGGAACACCAATGAAGGTGACTCCACTGATTTCGGTTGCGATGATGGATCCGGAGACTGCCTGCCAGGGCAGGGACCTTCCTCCGAGGAAAAAATCTTTAATGGTGGATTGGCTTCCTTTTAATAAGTGCCCAACCCAGGTCGTGAGCAGTAAATAGGCTCCGACTACGGCCCAATCTATGTTGGTAAATTGTTCGTGAAAATCCATCCACCTTTATCTAAAAACCTTGGGAAGAGTAAGGGAAACGGAAATCGTTTTTCGGTGAATAACTTTTAGCGATGGGAATAACTTCTTGTTTTCCTACATTCGCGATTATGAAAGAAAATAGGGATGAATTTATTTACCCTGATGATCGGGGCCTCCGCATTGTTTATTGCGGGTTGTGCCGCATATTTTAGTGTTCGGGGAATCGCCCTAACCTTCGGGGCTGTAAGTTCCTTTACGATTCCAATTATCATCATGGCCTCGAGCCTTGAATTTGGAAAATTAATTGCCGCTTCTTTTCTTTATCGTAACTGGCGTACTTGTCATCCGACTCTGCGTACTTATCTGTCTTTGGCAGTCGTCCTTTTGATCGGTATTACTTCCGCCGGAATTTATGGATATCTTTCCCAGGCTTTTGAGCAAACCCTGAGCCAGGTTCAGGGATACGAAAAAGAAATAACCAGTTTGCAAAGACAGCAGACAGATTATGACCGGCGAATCGCAGCCTACCAATTATCCGGAAAAAAAGGTTCCACTCTTCGGGAGGAAAAACAGGCGGAGGAGCGAGCTCGTCTTGAAAATTATATAGCGGAAAGACGCAAAGATATTGACCAGGCGGAATCATCCAAGTCGAGGCTGGCTGATGAAACCGACCAGATGATTGTGGGGGAGAGGCAAAGACGGGAGGATGAGAAAAAGAGATTGCAGGAAGTCATAGTCGAAAGGCGTGAAGATATTTCCGGATTGGAGGCAGATAAATCGGAATACAAGGCAGAGATTGATGAGAGATTGGACCGAGAAAGAGAACGGGAGAAAGAAGTGTCCGAAAGAATTGCTCAGTTGGATGCGGCAGTAAAGACCTATCGGGACCAGGGGGCAGGTGGATTCCTTAAAGAAGACGGTCTTAAAAAAGCCGCGGAACTCCTTAAGTCTCAAGGTGCGGAAAGAGAAGCCCTGCGGAAAAGAATGGAGGGCATTCAACAGGCAAAAGACAAAGCGAGGGAAGATTTGCAAAACCGGTATGAATCTCTTGATCAGCGAATCGTTTTAATTCAGACCGAAATATCCGATGCCAATAACCGGATTACATCGCTGACCACCGGAGGTGCAGAACAGGCTGATAATGTAAAGACTGCATTGCAGAATTTGCAGGAAGCCAGAGCTTCGGTTGATAGTCGAATTGCTACCTTAGAATCCGAGATTGCGGAGGCGAGCCGTAAGATAACTGCCCTAAGTGAGACAAGTTCAGCATATGGTCCTGATAGTTCTGCGGAAATTGAGGAGATGAAAGGTGGACTTCAGTCCAAAAAAGAAGAGGCGGAAGCAAGAATCCTCGAATTGGAAGGAAAGATTCGGGCGACCGATATAGGGTCTTTTAAATTTGTCGCCCGTGCCTTTGATGCTGAAGTGCAGGAAGCGGAAGCGACCGAGAATCCAGTCCTGATTAAAGAGGCCTTGGACCGGGCGGTAAATCGAGTGGTCAAGTGGTTCATTTTACTTCTTGTGATCGTTTTTGATCCGTTGGCTGTCACCCTCGTCATTGCCTACAATGCGTCTCTCCTGAAAATTAAAAATGGGGATTCCGAACCTCTAGAGTCTAAAGAGGAAAAAGAAAAAGATAAGGAGACTGGAGGTGGATTGCGAATGGCAAACCTGCCCATTTTTCTCCTTTTTGCCGGTCTTATTATCTATGGCCTATATTATTTGGAGAAGAAAAATGATCCCCTGATTGAGAAGAAGACGAAAAAGGCTTCTTTGATAGGTGAACTTTCCTCGAGACGGGTGGATGACCGTGCGTTTGCTTATATTCCTGAAAAGTCTTTTGGGGTTATTTCTTTTTCCGGAATGCGTATGGTGGACGAAATTGGACTGACCAAAGTTTTTTCCGATGATTTTGTCGACCGGATTCCTTTCATTGGCAGTATTGCGTGGGATCCGGAAGCCTGTGGTATCCAATCGCAGGGACGAGCACTTTATTTTCTTCAGTTTCCGGGTGATGAGTATCGGGACTCCCGCTCCGGCGATATTCTTTTCGGGCTGGCTTTACCGATTGCAAATGAAGATAAATTGAAGGAATTTATCATTCGGCAACTTGATCTGAAAGATAGTAATCCTAATTGGCGGGTGGAGGAGGTACAATCTCCGGACTTTCTATCTATACGCCATCGTGATTCTCACATATCGGTCGGAATGGACCAAAATTGTATTGTCTTCCTTACCTCCTGGTGGGCAGATCAAGCGGATCCTTCATTTCTTGATGAAGAATTACAGGAAGTCTTTTTATTTGGGCAGGAAGGAGGAGGGATGCATGCTGATTTGTCTGCAAAACTTTCCGGAGGTGATTACGATCTAGCTCTTGCCTTATTTGTGGAAAATTTCTTTACCAATTTTCAAAAAGATTCCAAAGAGCAGGAACTTTGGGAAAACTTTCGAGATTTCCTGAGTTTGGATTTAGTGCTTAAGGCAGAAGCTACTTCTGAGGGAGTTAGTCTGAATGGCAGGTATGACTACAAAGAAGGGGTATTGAACTCAGATTATGGACTGCGGGTTGCGGCTAAATTGGACAGGGTTCGGGAAAGTGAATTTTCCGATGCTCTCGATGGAGTCTATGGTGAATTTGCGGAAATCTTTCTTCAGCGTTTTGATTTTCAAACAGTCTCGGGAACCCTGGAGCGAATCGATCTTGCAAAATCATCAGGCTTCGATGCTTTTGATTCAATCGATGTAGGTAAGAGACAGCGTGGAGATGCTCAGGGATCTTTTTCCATGGATATAAAATCCAATGAGACGGGAGATAAATCATTACGTTTATTAGTCGACTTGATGGTTCAGGCATTGAATCCATTGAGTCCCGAAGTCGTGGAGAAATAATTTTTCGATGTTCAAAAGTTCCCTTTTTTGGTTTTCCCTTTTTCTTTCACTTTTTGGCGGGTGGGGTTGTGCTTCTGAAAGCTTGGTCAAAGGTAATGGGGGGGGAGGAGATAAGAGCCAAGTCACTGAAAATACGAAGAAGGACTCGAAGCAGGTAAACTCCTTGGTTCAGGAGAAAGTGAAAAAAGATAGTGCCCGCAAATCTTCCAAGGAAGAAGTGGATTTATCTAAAAAAACTAATTCTTCGCCTAGGGATTCTTTGAACGAAGAGCCTTTAGAGACCGTTTCAACTAAGGAAAAAAAGCCTGATGTCTCGGTATCAAAGAAAAATAATGCGGGAGATAAGCAAGAGCTTCCTGGGGAAACAAATTCACCTGTTTCTCGAAGGGAAAGACGGGTGGAACCACTTGGCACAGATGATGTAGTCATTTCAAAAAATACTTCAGTTTCTCCAAATGCAGATATAGCTGAAAACGAAAATAGTAAGCCTGGAAATTCATTATCAAATCCTCTTAAAGCAGATATGATTGAGGACGGAAAACCGCAGGGAGATACAAGTGTGAACAAAGAAAGTAGGATTCCCAATGAGTTACCTTCCGGGAAGCAGAGTCTTCTTGGGGAATTTGACAGGGATAAGGCGAAGCCAGCAGAGAATGGAATTCATAAGGAAAAACCCGATAAGAATCTAGCTGGAAGTACAGAAGATAAAATCGATATTTCAAACACAATTGAAGGTAAGCAGATCGAGGATTTATCAGTAAAAGAAAGTCATGGAGACCATTCCACGATTTCTCCGATTAATAATAATGAATCTAATAATGACATTCATTTGAGAGATACTTCTCCTGGTGCCAGAGAAGACTCCTGGGAGGTAAATCCTTCCGTTTCTCTTTCTCCTGCCTCGCCTTCTGGAGGGAAACCCAATCCTGCTTCAAGCTCATCTCGCTTGGGTTACAAAGATCTGCCCCCACCCGCCAATGTGTCTCATTCTTCTCCAAGTGAATCCAGTTTAGTCTTAGGGGAAGCGGTGGGTTCTGAAAGTGGAGTGAACTTAAATGAATTACAAAAAGTTTTCAGTGCTGAACAATCTGTAGATCAGGGGCGAAGTTCTGAACAATACAGTTCCTTAGCAGTTGGGTTTTCTGATTTGCCCATTGCTGAAAAAAGAAGGGATCTAACACCCAATTCACAGACAGTAGGGTTTGGAGAAAAGAGTCCTTTAATTTCAAGTACGAGTGAAACTGATACTTCCAGGTCGGACAGATCCCCTGTAGGAAGGGGAAATGATTATGGTAACCTGCGTGATTATTTCTCCACTGGAGACAGAGATGCTACTCAAAGAATCAAACCTGAGTCGCGAGATTACAAGAGCTTGAAAGAATGGGCCGATGTAGAAACTGATGGAAACAAAAGCAAATTTTTGAAAGAAACTGAATCAAAGAAATTTAACCGGGCAATTGAGTGGATTAGAAAAAAAGGGCGAATTGAGGAAGTTGAATAGGCTTTGAGAATGAATGTACATTGGACCTATGTCTGGATCGGCATAATTCTATTTCTCATCCTGATTATCGGACAATTTTCTTCCTGCCTGATGGATGTGAGCCCTTATTGGGATGCGATGTCCGATAAGGCTAAGAACCCTTAATTAAAATCATACACCAACCGCAGGTAATATTTTAAATCCATCTCCTCTTTTCCCGGTACGGGTGTTGAATTGTAAGTGCCAGCCAACCCAGAACGAATTTTCCAGTCTTGTTTTTTGTCCAGAGGAAGGACCAGTGCCGTATCCTTTCGAAAGAGAAAGTCCGAAAAGTCATCAATGTTCGGAATGTAAGAAAGATCACTCTCCAGGAATAGAAAATCTCTTATCTTTTGTGAGTGTTCCAATCCAAAATCTAGAGCCGGTTCGCTGAGGTTTTCCACAGAATCAGATCCCAGTTCTTCAAACCTGAACGCCGCACCCCCACGAACCGAAGTTTTATAGTTTTTCGCTTCGATCCATGAGTATTTTAAACCCAATGCGGCTGTTGCCCGAAGATCGACTTCCTCCAAACGATCGTTCTCCAAGTCGGTTTTGGCGTACCAGGAAAGTTCCTCAAAAAAGCGGGAGTCATAATCCACGCCGAATGTGGTTTCATCCACAATTGTAACATCTTTCTTGGTTGAATTAAGATAGGATAGATAGAAATCGTATTCACGCATGCGATTTCCAAGATTGCTATCGAGCCGGATACCCAGTCCAAAACTATCGGTATTTCCGGACGCACCCGTTAGGTCAAACCCGATAGCATGCTTCCATTTCATCTGCATAGCTAAGGCATTTTTTTGAGCTTCGAGAATTAGAGGATCCGTCGAATCTGCGTCCCATAGATGTTTGATTTCAGAAAAAGAAAACGACTGACCGCTGTCCCGAATGGTTAGCGAATCATCTTCTGCTCGGTCAATAATACCGTCAAAAGTTCGGTTGTCAGTAAGTCGAAGGGAAATTTCTTTATCGCTATTGATTGATGAAATCTTGGTGTATGGAACTTTAATTTTCCCTGCGAAGGAGGTTTGGATAGTCAAGTTTCCATCAACCATGCCAATGATTTTCCCTTGAATAATAGATCCATCGAGAACCTCAACCGAGTCTGCCCAGATGAGCAAAGGAAAGAAAATAAAAGTGAATAATAACTTTCTCATGTGAACGAATAAATTTTCAGCCTGGGGGCCAGGTTAGTTTTCTGCCTCCCAATAGGTGAACATGAAGATGCGGTACCGTTTCCCCTCCATCTGAACCATTGTTGATCACGATGCGGAATCCTTGCTCAAGTTTTTGTTCCTGTGCAATTTTTTTGGCGGCAAGTAATAGATGTCCCAATATCTGCTCATCCGCATCATCTGCTTCGCCGACTCGTGCGATTAATTTCTTTGGAATAATCAGGGCATGAAAGGGGGCTTGTGGTTCAATATCCTTGATAGAAATACAGGTGTCATCCTCGAAAATAATCTCTGCAGGGATTTCACGACTGATAATTTTTTGGAAAATGGTGGCCATAAGGTTTGTTATTTTATTTGGCGGACCAGATACGCAAGGAGGAAAGAAAGAAATCTTCAAGTGCCGAATCCTCTTTCAGGTTTACTTCGAGCAATCCGGTCATCTTCTCCAGTTTACTGATCACCCGTGCAAGTTTTTGACCATTACGATCGAGGTCAGCGGAAGTTCTTTCATTCTGGGTAATAAAAGTCCGGGTGTTATCCGAAATTTCCTTGAGCATGTGTGAACGAACCCCACGTCGTAGTCCGCTCTCATAAGCATCTTTTTCTTTGTCTTCCAATTCTTTGGTCAGGTTGGATAGAGCCTCTTTGGTTATTTCATCTGCCGTGCTTTTTATAAGTGCAGTTAAACTTTCAACCAACCCGTAAGCCATAAACACAGGGCTTACCCGGTCCTGTTTTAATTTTTGTCGGTCAAGTAGAAGCTCGATCCAGTTGGTATAATTGTCGAGCCAGTTTACTAATTCCTGGTTTTCTTTTTCAGAGGAAGATTCTTCCAATCTTACAAGAAGAGTCCGGCTCCTGATTGTGGGTAACATTGAATAGGGGCGTGTGGTGAGGAGAAATAGAAAAGTGCCGGAGGGAGGTTCCTCCAATGTTTTGAGAAAGGCATTGGCCGCTTCCTTGCGCATACGGTCGGCTTCATGAATGATTGCTACCTTCTTATTCCCTTGATGGCCCGTGCGGTAAAGGTCGGTCATCAATGCTCTTGTTTTTTCTACGGTTATGATACGAGCCTTCCCCGTTGGTCGTAGATGAAAAAGGTCGGGGTGGTCAGTTGTTTCTTCCCCGATTTTTAGAATTTCACCATAAAGTTGTCTGGCTGATTTTTCCAAAAACAAGAGATTATCTCCACGGAAAAGTAAGCCGTGGTGAAGTCTATCCGTTTGAAATCGTTGAGATAGTGATTCAAGCCGTTCTTGGGCGACAGAACTCACTTTGGTATTTATTCCTTAGTCTTCGGAAAAGAATCTGGAGTGGATCTCATTCCAAATCATGATTTCGATGTCGTCCGGCTCACCCAGTCCATCCACCACGAAAAAGCGCTCAGGTAAGCTGTTGGCCAAGTGAAGATAGCCTTCCCGGACTTTACCGTAAAATTCCACATTTTCCTGTTCCATGCGGTCGGGCATATCGGAAACTCGATGCTTGATTCTTTCCAGGCCGACTTCTGCTGGAACATCTAAAATAACGGTTAAATCAGGAACCACATCCCCCACGGCAAATGAATTAATTTGGGTGACCGGATCGTCAGCGATCTGGCGGGCGACTCCCTGATAAACGGTTGTTGAATCAAGGAAACGATCGCAAAGAACGATTTTCCCATCCTGCACAGCGGGGTAAATAATCTCCCTCACTAATTGAGCCCGGCTTGCCGCAAAAAGAAGCAGTTCGGTTTCCGGAAATATGTTTTTGGAAGAATCTGCATGCATCAAGAGATGCCTGATATCTTCGCCAATGACCGTGCCGCCCGGCTCACGTGTAACCACGACATCTCGGTGGTCAATCTCTTCCAAACGATCAGCCAATCGACGAATTTGGGTGGATTTCCCACACCCTTCGGATCCTTCAAAGGAAATTAAAATACCGGGTTCATGACTCATAATTAAGATAGATTGTCTTGTTGTTTAAGAAGTTCGATTACTTGATTGGTGGTGGGGCTTTGTGCCGTTCTCACATAATGACCGGATGTGCAAGTGGCCAACGCGAGACTGGTGAGTGGTGAAAATCCGCTTAAACGGGATGCACAGAAACCTGCATTGAAATGGTCTCCTGCACCCGTCGTGATTTTTGGGTTATCCGTAAACGGACCCTCTGACCACCAGGCTCCGTCTTTGGTCGCACAAGCTGCAGAATCAATTGGGTGAGTGACGACGCAGGCAATTTCGAGTTTCCTTCGAATCTCGGTTGCCATTTTCTTGAGTGATTCCTCGCTCTTATCGCCGGAACTAAGTCCTAAAGTTTCGCAGACTTGCAGGGTTTCATTGTAATTAAGCCCAAGAGTGGTCTCCGCATATGACTGAAAACGGGTGATAACCTGAAGCACTTCCAGGATATCTTCTTTGGAACGTTTTGCTGGGTCTGTCAGATCAAAAAAGAATGAACGATTATCTCGGGGAGGGAGATTGGGTAAGACATTATCAGCTAACTGTTGCAAAATGGAGGTCATTTTGGGAATCATGGTCCAGTTAACGATGGAGACCAGGTCGCATTTTGAAAGCAAATCAAGAAAGGGTCCTTCACCGGCGGCTTGTATGATTTGATTGTAGTCGATTTCCTCGAGACTCACCATATTGCCAAGCATGATTTTTCCGTCCTTGAATTCCAGTGCGGTCGTAATGCCCGGCTCGGTTAAGGAAATAGCATCGGTTTTTTCAGCAAATTCTTCAAAGACCGGGTGAATCGCAGGTTTACCTAATGCACCGACATACCTGACTCCCAGTCCCAACGATAGAAGGGCATTGGCCATGATCGGACCATTTCCTCCCAACTTTTCGAAGCGTGGGAAAAGTTCAAGGTTGGCACTTTTTCCAGCTGCCGCAGAAATTCTTGAGCCCAAATCAGCAATGGTTTCGATCGCATCAAACTGTTCACCCATCCCGTGTCTTTTGTCCACAGGGGTTACGATCTTGTCCACAAAACCGTCCAAACCGACCATACTGAGTTTACCAGATGTGTGAAAGGTATTGTCTTGTATTTCTTGTAAAACTTTTTCTGAAACTCGCATTCCTAGGATGCCTAGAATCCTTTTGAGTGTGGGGCAATTCAATTCGATTTGAAGTTCCTAAAATTTGGGAATGAATTTGATTGATTTTCGCTCCGGAAAACATGATTGTTTTTCAAAAGTGGTAATCTTTGGGAAAGGATAAAAAATGGGAAATTTTGGTATTGATGCCTTGGCGGCTATAAAAATATTTGAATATTTTGCGGATTCTAACTTCGCAGGGAAAATGGTCATTTTCGTGCTTGTTCTGCTAAACTGTACGGCGATCGCCTTGATGTGGTCGAAGTTTCAGGAGATCAAGCGGGCTCTCCGGAACAATGCCCGGGATGAAAAGCGGATAAATAACCTTAATTCCATCTTTGACTATGATAATGCTCTTTTCCCAGGGGAAGGAAGTCCATACCTGAGGATTTGTTCCCGTGCCATGGATGCGGCTCATCGGGGCAAGCAGCAGGGGAAGGTCCGAATGAATTATGTCGAGAACGCCATTCGGCGTTCATTGGCGGAAGTGGGAGATGGTTACGAAGCGAAGATGTACTGGTTGGCAACAATCGTGTCCGGTGCTCCTTTCCTCGGACTTCTTGGTACGGTTTGGGGAGTAATGGATGCCTTTGGGACAATGGATGCGGGGGGTGCGACTATCGAGCACCTGGCCCCTGGCGTATCGGGAGCGTTGTTAACTACAGTGGCGGCTCTATGTGTGGCGATCCCCATTGTTTTTGTCTATAATGGACTTTTAGGGATGACCCGGGGGGCAATGACTAAACTTGAGAATTTTGCCAGCAATTTAGCTGACCGTATTGAATTAGAAATGGATTCGTAGTTTCGAACGAGATGGCTAGGGATTTTAAAAGACAAAACAAACTGGCGGTCATTTCTGATTTGAATGTAACGCCTTTGATTGATTTGGCGTTCTCTTTGTTAATTATTTTTATGATTACAACTCCGGTGATTGAACAATACAACCGGATTGATCTGCCTTCGCAGCAAACTTCGCAAGCCCAGGAACCGCCTAAATTGGACGATCAATTTATTACCATCGAAGCCAACGGGCAGTTTCGTTGGGGGAAAGATGCGGTTACGCAAGGGGCCTTGGAGGCAAAACTGGATGAGGTTGCCGGAACGGAAGGGGATCAGCCTACCATTCACATTCGGGGAGACCGCACATTACCATACCAAAAAATTATGGATGTGGTAAACATGCTTAAAGCAAGAAATCTTTCCAAGCTCAGCCTGGATACCAAAGCCGGCTGATTTTCTATCAGGCTGAATCTAGTATTAGGTTTGAGTCACTGGGCTCGTAAACCTATAAATGTTACATAATGGACAACCGAGAAAAAGCACTCGTTGCATTGAAGGATAAACTGCATTCTTCCGTACATACTAACGACGAAGAATTGTACGCGGTATCTTATGATGGGCTAAAAGTAAGCAGTTCTCCAGAAGCTCTCATCAAAGTCAAGCAGGCGAATGAAGTCGGCGAAGTTCTTAAGTTGGCCAATGAATTTAGAATTCCGGTGACCAGTCGTGGCACGGGATCGAGTTTAACCGGTGGGGCAACTCCATTACACGGTGGTTGGGTACTGGATCTTTCCCAACTTTCATCTATTGAAATTGATCCGACTAATAGGCTCGCCCATTGTGGTCCTGGCGTCGTGGTTGGGGATTTGCAGGAACAAGTATTAGAAAAAGGGCTTTTCTATCCCCCCGACCCATCGTCGAAAAAATTCTGTACATTGGGCGGTAATGTTGCCTGTAACGCGGGTGGTTTGCGTTGTGTAAAATATGGCGTTACCCGAGATTATGTTTTGTCGTTGGCCGGCTATTTGCCAACAGGGGAATTTGTGAGATGGGGGAGGGCAACCCGTAAGTTTGCGACGGGCTACAATTTGAGAGATCTTTGGATTGGCAGTGAAGGGACCCTGGGTGTGGTCACCGAAATAACGGTTCGCTTGATTTTATCAGTTCCGAATAGGGTCACATTTCTTGGAGCCTTCTCGGATGATCAGACTGCATTAAACGCTCCTCTTGCTCTAAGTAAGATGGGTATCAGACCATCGATTATTGAATACATGGATCAATGGACAATCGATTGTCTTCAAAAATATGTAGGGGAAGAAGTTTTTACCGGAGTCGAGCCCACGCCCATGGTTCTGATCGAATTGGATGGGTCTGTAGAAACTCTGGCCCGGGAAGCTTCATTGGTTGAGAAATGGCTGAAGGAAGCATCTTTGAATTTTCGTAGAGCAGATAATGATGAGGAAGCTGAAAAGTTGTGGGAAGTCAGAAGACAGGGATCCTCGTCGATGAAAAAATTAGCGAGCACGAAATTAAATGAAGACATCGTGGTGCCCTTGGACCGTCAAATCCAGTTGGTTCAATTTGTCGAATCTCTCCGGGAAGATTTTAAATTGAAAATTGGGGTATTTGGACACTGTGGGGATGGTAATTTGCATGTGAATTTTATGTACGATGAGGAAAATGAGCAGGAAACCTCTGAGGCAGTGCAGGCACTTCATAAACTCATGGAAAAAGTGATTGCACTTGGCGGAGCGATCAGTGGAGAGCATGGAGTCGGTCTTGCCAAGACACCGTTTGTGCGAGATCAATTCAATGATGCTGAATGGAATGCCATGCTTGCCATCAAGAAAGCACTCGATCCAAAAGGAATCTTGAATCCCGGTAAAATTTTTGATGTCTTTAAACCATGGGATCAGAAAAAAGAGAAAGTTGTCCTCTCATGGGAAAGAACTGATCCTTAACCATAAAAGTTTATTAAGCCCGAATCATGAAATTATACCTGTTATTGTTACCCATTCTTTTTTCAATTGGTTTGCTCCAAGCCCAGAGCGATCAGTTACATCCATGGACCGATACTCAAGGCCGTACTTTACAGGCTTCCTTTATCAGTCTCGATAGCGAGAAAGTGACCATTAAATGGAATGGGCAAGTCGTTCCTATTCCTTTGGTCAGCCTTTCCCCGGAGTCCCAAAGTCTTGCCAAAAAACTTGCTTCGCAAATGAATGGGAAATCCTCGCCCTTTGATACCGTCGCCCCCAACAACTTGCACCCTTGGACGGATGTGCAGGGAAGAACATTGCAAGCACGGTTCGTTAAACTCTTCGCCGGCACGGTAACTATTGAATGGAACGGGCAAATGGTTCCCCTTCCGATGACCAGTCTTTCTCCTCAGTCCCAGGCACTGGCGAATCAACTGGCATCAGCAAACAAACCTAAACCCAAGCCTGTTACACCGACCCCTAAACCGGCACCCACTCCTCCTCAACCAAAGGTTGCCGCCCAACCAACCGTAGTTACGGAAGATGTTGCCCTTGATGAAGAGCATAACTGGCAAGCGACCAACGGATCCCTGATAAAAGCCAAGTTTATCTCGATTGTGGATGCGGATATTAATTTGCTGGTCAACCAAGGTCGTTCGGAAGTTACGGTTCCTCTTACCAGACTTACCAAGGATTCACAGGCGCTTGCGCAGAAGTTAAATAAGGATCTCCAGGAAAGAAACAAAATGCGGGCTGCGGAAGCAAATAAACGAAAGAAGATGAAAGTTCCTACTTTGGTAGAAGCGGATATTTCTAGATATCATAAATGGATGAGCTCCACGGGAACCGAAATCGAGGCAATGTATGTGGATGCAGGAGATGACGGAGTTACTCTGCTCATGAGAAATAATCCAAATCGTCCTTACGAATTGGGTTGGGAGAGATTAAACCCTGAATCTCAGGCTTTGGCTGAAGGGTTACGTCGATTAAAGGCACAACTGATGCCTGTCGAACCAAGAATTGCAGAGACAAAAGGAGGCAGCCTTACTCATTATGCGGAGGGAAAATGGAAAAACTACAACACCGTCTTGGAAAGTGCAGTTTATGATGTGGCTCTCCACCGTAACGGCTATACCGTTCATCTTTGGCTCAAAAACCAAGCCAAAAAGGGAGAGGAAGGGTTGGGTGATAGAGCACAGCGAGTTCCATTAAGTATTAATTTTCGTCCCGTCTACTACTTGAATCCTGGAGAAAGAAATCGGCAATGGAAACATCGGAGAATCGTCTCATTTGAAGACCCTCCTCCTGTATCCATGGATCGGGAAGAGACCACAATCAAAGGTATGTTCGATAATAATGCGACATTTGAATACAACATGCAGATCAATCACCGGGGGCTGAGTTTTTGGGGAGAAATTGAAGAGGATCGTAAAGAGGAACACCCAACCACTTTCTCTATTGCATTTTATTCCCCTAATTTTATTCCGGATGTTACCAATATGCAGCTGGAGGATATTGAACCTCTCGTTGGTGACGGATCCCTTTACATCGATCCGATGGAATCAAAAAGAGCCAAGATCCCAATGATGACGAAATGGGAAGACATTATGAAAAAATTTGCAGGTGCTGAATGGAATCCGATTAAGTCCGCTGAATTCATGGGCAAACCTTTTGGCTCTCATAAAATAAAAATTACTCCTGCGAGTACCAGCGGTATGGTTTTTCGGTGGGGTAAGGGATATTCTGGTATTTATCCATTCCAGGCAATTCATCTATCTCATATGACCGAGGATACTTACAATGCTCGCAACTCGACTGACCCTGGACAATTCAAAGACAGAAATGAAGTCCCTCGCAACAAAAGGTTAAATGTGAACATTATCCGTGGGCGTGGATAGAGGCACACTTATTTTTCTCAGCTCATTTTTTTGTGTTTTTTGCACTTCTTTTGTTGGTGCAGAAACAATTCGTGTAGCCTCTTATAATGTGGAAAATTATCTGGTTATGGACCGTATGGTCTCAGGTAGATGGCAGGAAGAATATCCTAAGCCACTTAAGGAGCGTAGGATTATTCGATCGGTGATTAATCAGACCAATCCAGACATTCTGGCTATTCAGGAAATAGGCGAACGGGTATATCTGGATGAACTGTGGGAAGATTTGAATAATACTAACGGCACACAGTTTAAATATGCGGCATGGTTGACTGGACAGGAAGAAGGGGAGCAAAGGCATTTAGCTCTGCTTTCCAAGATTCCCTTTTCCTCAATTGATGCCCCAAAAGATTTAAGCTTTAAGTATTTTGAGGGGCGAAGATCTCCCAGTCGTGGATTGATGGAAGCTGAGTTCAATACCGGAGGTACAAAATGGTCGCTATTCAATCTCCATCTCAAGAGTAAATGGACCGAAAGACCTGACGATCCGGAAGCCTCCATCCGTCGGGAAAAAGAAGCTCGTGTGATTCGTGATTATATTCGTGCGAAGTATCCACCCTATAAGGACCCGAATTATGTAGTCCTGGGGGATTTCAATGACCATAAGAATTCTGCCCCGCTTCGTCGTTTTTTACAGGTCAATAATTCGACACTTACTCAAATGGTTCAATGCCGTGATCAAGAGGGACATTTTTGGACTCACTACTGGGACAAACAGGATAGCTATTCGCGCTTTGATTACCTGTTGGCTTCTCCAGAACTATTCAAAAAATTAGTCCCAGATTCTGCAAGAATAGGAGGCTTTCATCTCTGCCTTCTTGGTTCTGACCACAGAATCGTTTTTGCTGATTTTGAGTTCTAAAATCT